>JAKJEQ010000100.1:0-7196 GCA_022705345.1 Planctomycetota bacterium
TACATCGGTCAGGTATTTCGAGAGTACGTCAACTGACCCCTGCACATCCGCCCGAATAATAACATTAACTTCTTTTGCTTTGCCGGCTTCGATATGGGTGAAGAGATTTTCCATAGTGACCAGCGAACGAGTTGCCAGGGCGGCCTTGCGCGATAATGTCTTTTTCTCTTCGGCGGCGGCTTTTGCCCTGTTAATATCGCTGAGGCAATAAAATCTGTCGCCGGCCATAGGAACATTGTTGAGGCCGGAAACCTCTACGGGCATTGCACTTATGGCATTGGTAATAGAACGGCCTGTGCTGTCTTTTAAGGTGCGGATTCTGCCAAAACTTGCGCCTGCGTAAATAATGTCACCCTTTTTTAGAGTTCCTTCCTGGATGAGCAGTGTCGCCATCGGGCCTTTTGTCGGGTTCAATTTGGCTTCGACCACCCAGCCTGTAGCCGGAATTGTAGAATCTGCTTTAAGGTCCAGAAGCTCGGCAGCATAGTCGAGGTGATCGAGTAATTCATCGATACCAATATTCTTTGTTGCGCTGGTTTTAATAACGTCGGTGTTGCCGCCCCATTCAGTAGGCGCAAGTTCATATTCAGATAACTGACCGTATAAACGGTTCAGGTCTATGCCGGGCAAATCAATCTTATTCAAGGCGATGATGATGTGAACACCGGCGGCCTTTGCGTGATTAATCGCTTCCTTTGTCTGCGGCATAACACCATCGTCAGCGGCGACAACAAGTACTGCGATGTCCGTCATATTGGCGCCTCTGGCTCTCATAGCCGTAAAAGCTTCGTGGCCGGGGGTATCAAGGAATGTTACGCGTTTTGCGTTATTCTTATCGCCAAAGACAACCTGGTAAGCACCCATATGCTGCGTGATACCGCCTGCCTCGCCGGCCGCAACCTGCGCTGAACGAATCCTATCAAGCAGACTTGTCTTACCGTGGTCAACGTGTCCGAGCATAGTAACAATAGCCGAACGCCGCTGGAGATTTTTGCGTTCTCTTTTGGCAAATTCCTCTTCAATCTGCTGCTCGATAGTCAATTTAGGCTGAATTACAAGCTCTGTGCCCAAATCAAGAGCCACAAGCTCAGCGGTTTCGTTGGGAATAATCTGATTGGCGATGGCCATAATATTATGAACAAGCAGTTTTTCGATAATCTCTGCTGTTTTTACACCAAGAGCTGACGCTAAATCCTTAACCATAACAGGCTCAGTAATAAAGGCCTTTTCAGGTTTGATTTTGGGCGTCTCTTCGGCTAGTGTTTTCTTGGTTTCAATTTTTCTCACCGGTCGAAGTCTCATACCTTCTCCGCCGGCCGCTTCGAGCCTTGCCCGCCTTTCTTCGAGGTCTCTTGTACGAAGTTTTCTCGCAGCTTTCTGCTCCCGTAATGCTTCTTCTTTCGTCATTCCGGAATCATCATGCCTTCGGCCGTGAGTTTTCTTCTTGCCTTTGCCGGCCTTGGATTTGGAATCGGCAATCTGCGGCGCACTTGCCAGCAGCGGTTCGGCAGCGGCCTGTTTGTATGAAGGCTTTGATATTGGCTGTCTTGTCCGCGGCCGGGGTCTTTCGACCTCTTCTGGTTTTTCAACACGAATAATTCTCGGGCCGGAGAGCTTTGCTGGTTTTGGTTTTTCGAGCATGGGGCCTGCGGGCTTGATCGGCTCGACAGGTTTTGGGGGCTCTGTAATAATCTCAATTTTGGGAGCGGCGGGGGTCTCGGGCGCTTTTGGTTTAGTCTCAATTTCGGGCTCTGTCTTTACAGGCTCTTGAACAGGGGCCTGGACAGCCGTTTCCTGTACAGCTTCTATTGGCGTCTCAGCCTGCGGCTGCTGATCGACAACTGCAGTTTCAAGAACGGGAACAACGGGAGCAGCCGCCTGCTCTGCGGAGGCAGCAGGCGCAGCTTCTTGCTGGTCACTCTCTGCTTCTTCAGTGGGTTCCTGCGGCTTTGCAGCCTTCTTCCTTCGTTTAACTCGAACCTTTTCGAGGTCAACCGGAGCGGCAGTTTCGACAGTAGTGGTGTGCGCACCTTCGCTGAACCATTCACGTATTGTAGCAGCCAGACCTGCGGAAATTGTGGACATATGGTTTTTGATGTCCAGGCCTTCAGCCTGGCATTTGTCGATAATTGCCTTGCTGTTGACGCCAAGTTCTTTTGCTAAAAGATGTACTCTAGTAATAGCCAATTCGAGTTTACTCCATAAAAAAATATAAAAAGCCCGTTATTTCGGGTCAGAATTTTCCGATTCAATCAAGGATTCAGCGATGGTTTTCTTTTCAGATTCCGCCGTCTGTTTCTTGGCCAATTCTTCGGCTGTCTGGATGATTTTCTGAGCCATTTCAGGTTTCAGACCGATTTCATTAACAAGCGGGTCAATGCCGATCTCCGCAAGGTCCAAAACTGAAATGACACCCAAAGCGATGAGCTTATCAACAAAAGTGTCTTCGAGACCTGGAATGTCTTTCAGGCCTGAAGTTAGCCTTTCTACTTCCTGATTGTACTCTTCAGGGGTCAGAATATCGATGTCCCAATCTGTCAGCCTTGCCGCAAGCCTTACATTCTGGCCGTGCTTTCCGATTGCCAGACTAAGCTGGTCTTCGGGAACAACGACGGTTGCGCCGCCGAGCTCGAAACAAAGAGCGACCTGGGAACATTTAGCTGGCATAAGTGCATTAGCGATAAGCTCGTGCGAAGATTCGTTCCATCTAACTATATCGATTTTTTCGCCACCGAGTTCATCGACGATATTTTTAATTCTGCTGCCTCTAACCCCGACACATGCTCCGACGGCATCGACCTTTGGGTCATTTGAAAGGACGGCGATTTTAGTTCTGTAACCGGCTTCTCGTGCAAGCGCCTTTATTTCAATAATATTCTCCGCAACTTCCGGAACTTCGAGTTCAAAGAGTCTGCGAATGAAATCGGGATGCGTTCTGGACAGGATGATCTTGACCTGGCTTCCGCTTTCTCTAACATCGAGTATAAGGCTCCTGATCCTTTCGCCAACGTGGTGGCTCTGGCCGCTGATTTGCTCGCTTTTGGGGAGAATAGCTTCTGTCCTGTTATTCAGATTGACAATGAGCGAGCCTCCTTCGAAACGTACTGCAGAACCGCTGATGATCTCGCCTTTTCGCTCGACAAATTCGTCAAAAACGCTTTGACGTTCATCTGCCTTGATTTTCTGAATCATAACCTGCTTTGCGGTTTGTGCGGGGATTCTTCCCAATCGCCTGATGTCAATTTGCTGGCCATCTTTGAAAGCGACAATTTCGCCTGTCTGACGGCTTATCTTAACTTCGATATTGGATTCGACATCGGTCTTACCGAAATATTTTCTTGCGGCTGAAACCATGGCGGACTCGAGATCAGCAAAAATAGATTCTCTGTCGATGTTTTTATCGCGAGCTATATTGTCGACTATTCTGACTAATTCCTGATTCATCCCGTTAGACCTTTCAAAGGATTACTGATAAATTCAAATCCTGTTTTAACTTATAAAACAAAAAGTGGAAACTTCCATAACTGAACGTTTCCACTTTCAAGAACATAATGTCATCTTGTAAAAGTCCGAATCTACATCGGTACTCCTTTCGAGATAGATTCAGCACTTCTGCCTTCATAAGCGAAAGCGTTCATAAGCCGCATATAAGTCCAATACGGCCTGTTAATTGTAGCCCCAAGGCTACTCACGGTTATTATTACCTATAAATATCATTGCTTACCTTCCGTTCGATTTACTACTGCGAACAATACAGTAAAGTTCGATTATACTTTGAGTTATTGCTTTGTCAAAGAATAAAAAAGATAAAAAAACTTTCATACATAAAAAAGATATGTTTAGTTTCTAAATCGTTATTACTAACTACAATGGATTTCAAAAGCAAGCAAATACCTGCTTGCGCACTTTTCAAAAGGACTGAGCAGAAAAATACGCTCGTTTTATCTTGCGCACTTTTTGTATATTATACGCAATTATGCAATTTCCTGACATAAATGCGTACAAAAAGTGCTAAAAAAAGGTGCGCAAAAAATGTGCCGAAACTGATTTTCTGCCCGATACAGGTTTGGTTACTTTCCAGTATCCTCCTCAATGGCAGCCGAATTTCGTACCGGATGGCCAAATTGATTTTCGAGATCTCCGCGTAATGGCAAATAGTTGGCTTGAATCTCCGCCGGACCCGAACATCGATTTATATTATGATGGCACGCAATAAGGATAGAGTCAATGGAAATATAACGTTTTTGTGTTTGGGAGCGAATATATACAAGTCTTTTGACTGTATGAATTTAAGCAATTAAATTAGAAAAAAAGAGCAGGTATTTTTCTTGATTAGGCAGGATTAAGAGATTATCTTACGCGATGGCAAACACGGACGGAAAGGCGAATTCAGTGACTTTAAAATGGAATATATGAAAGAAAAGATTTCCAAAAAGGCAAAAGGCCCGACAAAGAATATGACTGTCGATAAAGGGTATCGTTCCCTTTTAAAGAATATTAAAGAACGTATTCGCCTGTCGCAATATGAAGCCCTTAAGACAGTAAATAAAGAGATGATTGGGCTTTATTGGGACATCGGGAAAATGATCGTTAATAAACAAAATACTGAAAAGTGGGGAAAATCCGTTGTGGAAATGCTGGCAAAAGATCTGCAAAATGACTTTCCGGGCATTGGTGGATTTTCGCCTCAAAATCTATGGTACATGCGTCAGTTTTATACGGAATACTATAAAAATCAAAAACTCCAACCACTGGTTGGAGAAATTGTGCAACCAAAAAGATATGAACAAAATATAAATGTGATTTAAGTCATGGGACAATGATAGGATATATGCTAACTTGGAGAACTTACGGCACCTGGCTGCAAGGCGATGAAAGAGGATATATAAAAGACGGACAACTTCTAAATCAAAATCAAAAACTTGAACAAGCAAATAAAGAAAATCTTAAAAAAGAGCCAATCGAATTTAATGCTATGCAAATAGAAGCTGTTAAAAAATCCATCATACAGGAGGCAAAAAGACTCAATCAAAAAATATATGCTCTATCAGTATTGCCAAATCACATACATTTGCTTGTCGAAAAAATAGACGAATCAATTGAATCAACAGCGGCATTTTATAAGACAACAGCAAGAATCTCCCTTTATAAAAACGGCCTTGAAGGAAAGATATGGGCTAAAGGTTATGATAAAAGATATATTTTTACCCAAGAGGAATTATTGAATAGGATGGTATATATTCTCAAGCACAACTGATGGACTTCCAGGAAACAGGATTTTCGCAAGGAGTTAAACAAGGGGAAAAAACTTGATTGTGGAGCAAAAAAGGTTTATTGTGGCCGATGAAAAATAATAAAAAAACGAAAAAGGAATGATGTGTATGGCACATAGGGTAGACGGACCCCCACTAAAAGTGGGGGTTAAACATTGGAAAGAGCTTGCGAGAAAGCATGGGACGCCGTTGTTTATCCTGGATCACGATAAACTGCGGGAAAATTTCCGGGCATTCAAGAAGAATCTGCCGAATGTTCAGGCTTATTACGCAGTTAAGGCGAACTCTAATCAGGAGATAATCAAGACCCTGTTTAAAGAGGGCGCCAGCTTCGATGTCGCTTCCTATAACGAGTTTATACAGGTTCATGACCAGATTGAGAATTATCGCAGGAAAGACAGAGAGTTCTTCATCTGGGATAAAATTATTTTTTCAAATACGATCAAAGATATAGATACTCTTCGCAAAATCAAAAAGTACAAACCTTTGATGACTTATGACAACGCGGATGAAATTCAAAAGATAAAAAAATATTGTCCGACAGCAGGGCTTGTGCTTCGTCTTAAAGTACCGGATACGGGTTCTCAGGTTGAGATGAGTTCAAAGTTCGGGGCTGAGCCGAGCGATGCGATGGAATTGATCGATTCTGCATTCGAAGCAGGTCTGACTGTCGAAGGTTTGAGTTTTCATGTTGGAAGTCAGTGCACGAATTTCGATAATTACACTAATGCTTTGCAGATTACTTCGCAGATTTTCAACGAGTGCAGGAAGAAAGGTTACGAGACGAAGATCGTGGATATTGGGGGAGGATTCCCTGTTCCTTACGATTCGCAGGCTCCAAAGTTCGAGCAGCTTGCGCAAGTGATAAACTCTGAACTGAAAAGGCAGTTTCCTGACGACGCGGAGTTTATAGCTGAGCCGGGGCGGTTTATGGTCGCGACGACTGCGGCGCTTGTATCTGAAATAATCGGTAAAGCCAGACGAGACGGGAAAATATTTTATCATATCAATGACGGTGTTTATCATACGTTTTCGGGAATTGTGTATGATCACTGGATACCGAATTTCAGCGCGTTTAAGAAGGGCAAAGCGGAAGTTTGCGCGGTAGTCGGGCCGACGTGCGACAGCTTCGATAAGATTTCAGTATCGGAGCAACTGCCGGGGAACCTGCAAATAGGCGATTATCTTTTGACGGAAAATATAGGAGCGTACAGTATCGCATCTTCGACGAAGTTCAACGGATTCGAGGGGGCGAGGATATTGCATATTAACACTGACTCACACGGACGATAACACAGACTGACACGGACTTTAAAATTGAAGATTGAAGAATGAAGAATATTTCTTAACGTTCAACATCCAACATTGAACGTCGAACTTTGAGTATAGATTCTCGCTCCGCCAGAGGCGGATAAATTTTGCGGGAATGACAACGGTGAAAGGGATAAGATTGTGAAAAAAGTTATATTTGCATTGATTGCGGCAACAATGGTTGTATCTGCGGCGGGGGCAATGAAAGTTAAGATGAATATCGAATATGGACAAGCTGGCGATGAGAAATTGCTGCTTGATATATATTCGCCTTCGACGGAAGGATTTTTTCCTGGAGTTGTGATTGTTCACGGAGGCGGATGGATCGGCGGCGACAAGCGACAGGATATCGTAAGTTTGTTCGAGCCGATAGCGGACGCGAATATTGTCTGCTATTCGATAAATTACAGGCTAGCGCCTCAGAACCGCTGGCCTGCGGCTTATGAAGATGTTATAAGCGCGGTGAAGTGGGTCAAGGCAAACGGCTTTGCCAATAAAACGGATCCGAACCGGATCGCGCTGATGGGATATTCTGCGGGTGGACAGCTTGCGATGCTTGCTGCGACAAAAGGACACGATCAGGTATCTGTTCAGGCGGCTGTAGGATTAGCA
>JAKJEQ010000100.1:7223-7526 GCA_022705345.1 Planctomycetota bacterium
CCGCCGGTTGATTTGGTACTGGACAGTCTGCGGAGAGGGAATATTTCTACGTACCTGATGGATTTGTTCGGAGTGTCTGGACTGGACGCGAATTCGTTGCAGGCTCTTTGGGAAGCGTCGCCGATCAATTATGTCAAGCCGCTGGTAATGCCTGTGCTGCTTGTGCACGGGACGGAAGATAAATCTGTGCCTTATCAGCAATCGCTGAATTTTAAGCGGAGGCTGGAAGATGTCGGCGGCAAGTGCGATCTGATTACGATAAACGGAGCGCCGCATAAAATTACTGAATGGGATAATTTTGAT
>JAKJEQ010000101.1:0-7236 GCA_022705345.1 Planctomycetota bacterium
GATATAGATGCAGAGCTAATGGAACTTCCATACGTTTTGAGGATAAACATAAATAATCCGATTATTGAAATTCCTTATCTCAGGGTAAAGGCCCGAGAGTACATAGAACGAGGCCGGTTGAAAGCGGGCATAGCCTGGAAATCCGGGGATTGGGACGCAAGAAGGTCAATACCTTATGAAAAAATGAAGTTATTGAATAAAGTCGAAGGTGTAGATTTTCATATTCTTCAGAAAGGAAAAGGTTTATCTGAATGGACGGATAATTTGGGCTTTTTGTCAGGATCGGAAGATATTTATGAAGCTGCTGAAATAGTTAAATCCCTGGATGTTGTTATAACCGCAGATACTATGATAGCCCATCTTGCAGGCGCTTTGGGTGTTCGAGTCTGGCTTCTTCTTTGTGATGATCCGGATTGGCGATGGTTTGAAAATCGTTCAGACAGTCCGTGGTATCCGACGATGAGGATTTTCAGGCAAAAGAAAGCAGGCGAATGGGACAAAGTGATTGCAGAAGTTGCGCAAGAACTCTCAATAATGCAAAAGAAGGCATCTAAATTTTGTTAACTTTTAAATCAGTTAGCGAGGCGTCTTTCTGTTTTATGATTGAATCAAAATATTCTATTGTTGCAATCAGGCCGTCCTGGAGCGGCGTATAGGAGCCCAGTCCAATACCCTTTTTGCTTTAGTGATATCTGGTTTTCTTCTTTCGGGGTCATCCTGCGGCAGGGATTTAAAAACAATTTTGGAATGCGAATTAGTCAGGTCGATAATAATTTGAGCCAATTCAAGAATCGTAATTTCAGCGGGGTTTCCGATATTCAGGGGCCCCGGTATATCTTCGTCATAACTCATAAACCGCGTAATGGCTTCTATTGTATCATCGACATAGCAGAAGCTGCGTGTTTGCGATCCGTTTCCATAAATAGAAATGTCCTTATCGAGCAGAGCCTGTGTGATAAAGGAACTTACGACTCTTCCATCGTTCAAACACATTCGAGGCCCATAAGTATTGAATAATCTTGCGACCCGGATTTGAATGTTATGCTGTCTTCTGTAATCAAAAAAAAGGGTTTCAGCACATCGTTTCCCTTCGTCATAACAGGAGCGAATCCCTATAGGATTAACGTTTCCCCAATAATCCTCAAGCTGAGGATGGACGATGGGGTTTCCGTAAATTTCAGAAGTTGAGGATTGAAAAATTTTTGCTTTCACTCTTTTGGCCAACCCCAACATGTTGATGGCGCCAAGCACATTGGTTTTAGTAGTTTGCACAGGATCGGACTGGTAATGAATCGGAGAGGCAGGACATGCCAGGTTGTAGATTTCATCAACTTCGATATAAAGGGGAAAACAGATATCATGCCTTAACATTTCAAAACCTGAATGGTCTATCAAATCGGCTATGTTCGCGCGTTTTCCGGTATAAAAATTATCAACGCACAAAACTTCATCGTTGTTCTGAATAAGCCGCCTGCAAAGATGTGAGCCAAGGAAGCCGGCGCCGCCTGTTACGAGAATTCGCCTGGATTTTGCCTGCATTTTCAATTCCTTAAATCGAGAATAAATAAAACAAATTTGAAGAAAATACTCAATCAGCGTTATCGCTTATTTGCTGTAAATGGAATTTACTTTTTATGAAAAGAAAAGTAATCGGCTTTGATAAAATGAGCAGGAGACTTATTGAAGCGGTAGAATGCGTTTATAAAATCGATGAAAACATGAGCGAACCGATAAAAATTCTACTTTGTCTCAGATACGGCATAGGCGATCTTGTCATGGAACTGACCGGAATCAATGCTTTAAAAAAACATTTCAGTCAATCGCATATTACCGGAATAGGCTCTTATCCTGCAATAGAATTGCTGGAAAACGATTTGCGCATCGATACAATAGTAGGAACCCGGCAATTCGACATCAAACACCTGGGGGACGAAGGGAATAATGAGGTTGAACATAAAATTAAGGTGTGGCTGGAAAAAGAAAAATTTGAGTTAATCGTAGATTTGTCACATTCACCATTAATCATAAAAAAAATTATTTCGAAGAGAAAGGTGAATATAATCGATACCGACTACAGAATTCAAAATGAATATATTCAACGCGGCGAATCAAATCAGAAAGCAATTAACGCTGGGATGTCAATTGGATGGGGCGTATATATATCCGAAGAAAGTGTACCGGATATAAACCTGCACGATGATGAAAATAATATCGTCAGGGAAATAATAAAAAAAGAATGTTTAGTATGAAAACTAAATATGGCCGAATCATTCGAATGTAATTTTGTAAATCCGCGCAATACGATAGAGAAAGAAATCGCAGAATTGAGCCCTTGGTTTCATAATCTTCATCTTCCCGGGGGGATACAGACAGCGCCAAATCATAAGCTTGGCGATTTTCCGAATTTCAACTGGGAACGAATAGCTCCTTATCTGCCTGCAAATATAAGTGATATGAACATACTCGATATCGGTTGCAATGCGGGGTTTTACAGTTTTGAACTGGCAAAACTCGGAGCTAAAGTTACTGCGATCGATTCAAACGAACATTATCTTCGGCAGGCTAGATGGGGAGCAGAAAAGCTGGGCGTGGAAAAGAATATAACATTTGTGAAAATGCAGTTATACGATTTGTTAAATACTCCGGACAGGTTCGATATCATATTTTTTCTTGGGGTATTTTATCATTTGCGTTATCCTCTGCTTGGCTTAGACATCGCGTCATCTAAAACCAATAAATATTGTATATTTCAGACACTGACACTGCCCGGAGATGAAGAAATCCGGAATACGCCTTTCGACATTGATTATGAAAAAAGAGATTTGCTGAATGCAAATTACTGGCCGCGGATGGCTTTTGTGGAAAAAAGGCTGGCGGGCGATCCGACTAACTGGTGGGTTCCGAACATTGCATGCGTTGAAGCGATGCTTCGTTCGAGCGGATTAAAAATTAAACATAAGATCTGCAGGGAATTCTACGTTTGTGAACATGGTGAGACCAGATCGCATATCCCACCAGGCGAAATCAAATTCAGAATTTAAACAGAGACCTGGGCTTCCTGTTTTGCTGACTGGAATTCCGAAACCAATCTTTCGTCATCTTCACGCTTAATTATGTTTTTGCACATCTTGAATATTTCTTTTTCTTCTTCATTAATATGGTGCTTAATCATCTCTCCTATAACCGATAGGATGGGTTTCCATTGTTCGTCAGTAACATCCTTAGCTTCAACATCAGGAAGCGCCAGCCTGACAGTCCTGTGTTCTTCAAGCGCTTCATAAACAAGGTCCTTCATATCATCGTGCTCAAGAAGAAATTGATAAAAGGTGCTTTCCTCGCCATGCATATGCTCCAGCAGTTCCTTTTTCAGAGTTAAGAAATTATCATGCCTTGATTTACTTGCACGCTGGCTTGAATTTTCCATTTTTTCCAGCAGATCAAGAACTTTTTTATGGTCTTTTTTCAAAGTTTCAAAAATTTGCATCATAAGCTCCTTAGTAAAAATTCAGTATAATTTTATTTTTTAGATTTCCATTTGGCGCCTTTTTTGGCGTATTTCTTTTTGACAGCTCCCCATGCGGTTCTGTGAGAGGCCTGCTCTTTTAATTGGGATTTTGAACGACGTTTTTTCGGGTTTTTGTACCTTTCTTCCGAAGCGTTATAAGTTTCCTTGTAAATTTCCTGGGCATGTTTTGGTAACGTTTTTTTTACCTTTTTCGGGAGATCTTTCTTTTTTTTATAAGGCATATAGTATTTCCCATTTAAGAATTGATAATTCTTCCCCCATTAGGATGAAGAACCTGTCCAGTCATATAAGAAGAGTCATCGGAAGCCAGAAAGACGTAACAAGGGGCCAGTTCATCTGGTTCGCCGGGTCGGCCGAGAATGGTGTTAGCGCCGAATTTTTCAACTTTTTCTTCGGGGAACGAAGCGGGAATAAGAGGAGTCCAAATTGGCCCCGGGGCGACAGCGTTGACCCTTATATCAGGGCCGAGCCTTGCGGCAAGTGATCTTGTCAATGCAACTATAGCTCCTTTAGTTGCGGCATAATCCAATAATTGAGGATGTCCCTGGTAAGCGGTAATGGATGTTGTATTGATAATGACGCTGCCCGGATGCATAGATTCGAGAGCCTCGCGAATCATATAAAAATGGGAAAAAATATTTGTTTTAAAAACCCGCAAAAGAGAATTATCTGTGATGTCAGAAATTTTTTCCCTTATATGCTGCTCAGCGGCATTATTGACGAGAATGTCAATTCGACCAAACTGGTCAACAACTTGTTCAATAGCCTGTTTACAAAAGGAACTATCGCCGACATCTCCGGCAATGATAATTGCTTTTCTGCCGGTCTCTTCAATAAGTTTTTTTGTTTCTTCGGCATCTTTATGCTCATTCAAATAGATGATTGCGCAATCTGCACCTTCTTTCGCGAAGGCTATCGCAGCAGCTTTTCCTATACCGCTGTCACCGCCGGTAATAACAGCCTTTTTGTCTTTGAGTTTGTCAGCGGCTTTGTACTGCCTTGCTTTTGATTCAGGGGCAGGTGTCATTTTTGATTCTTGGCCCGGCTGCCGGTTTTGTTCCTGGGGAGGTTTACCGCCTTTAGACATAAGAGGTTCCTTTCGCAACTAATTGAAATTTTATAACTGATAAAAAATCTTTGAATATATGGAAAAAAACTGATTAACGTCGGGCAATATGATTAATTTTTCATTTTTGGACTCAGATGTCAGCGCCAGCGATAATTTTATGATGGAGTTTTCAGGATTTAATCTGATTGCCTGCGATTCAATAATTTTTAAGATGCGAACATCGTTAATTCAAATGTTGTTTTTTAAAGGAGTACATTTTATGAAAGTTGTATTTAAATTCAGTATGGTAACTTTGCTTGTGATTCTGCTTCTAAATCCGGCCTGGGCACAATATGAATCCGGCGGTTCGGGTTCACAGGGCGGAACGTCCGGACCGCAAGGCGGCACAACCGGCTCGGAAGATATGTCAGGCTCACGAAGCGGAACAGGAATTGAAAGCGGAACGACGGGTTCGCAACAAGGTACGACAGGGACACAAAGCGGCACGACAGGTTCTCAGCAGGGAACGACAGGTACACAGCAAAGACAGGGAATGTCAGGTCAAAGGTCTCAAAGCCAAATGGGACAGATCTCCGGCACAAGCCAAATATTAAGCACCAACGAGCTAATGAACTCAGATGTGAAAGGCAGCGATGGTGAAACAATTGGAACAGCGCAGGAATTTATCGACGATAATACACAGGGCAGCGTTAAATATGTAATAATATCGGCAGATGAACTGCATCCAGTGCCGTGGTCTGCGATACAGGTAAGCCAGGCTTCCCAATCCGATACAGGCCAAAGATCGGGAGAAAGCAGCAGTCCTGGAGCAACCGGCGGAACGGGTACTTCGGGCAGAGGCGGAATGGGTTCAATGTGGGGCGGTCAAAAGAAGCATACTCTATCAATGAATATCACCAAAGATCAATTGAAAAACGCACCAACAATAGATTCGGTTGATGTAGAAGAATTGAGCGATTCCTCATTACAGCAGAAAGTTGACAGCTTCTATTCTCAATATTCTACCGGCCAAACGGGAACACAGGCAATGGGAGATATTTCTCGGCAAAGAGGCATGACAACAAGTGCGAATTTGTTCAAAGCATCTGATACTATAGGTCTGGACGTTAAAAATATGCAGGATGAATCTATTGGGAAAATCAAAGATCTTGCGATTGATGGTCAAAAGGGGAATTTTGCTTTTGGACTAGTCAGCTATGGCGGTGTTCTTGGCGTAGGAGAGAGCGTAGCGGCGGTTCCGTGGACTTCTATCAGCGTCGATACCCAAAATCAGACCGCAAGCCTTGACGCATCAAAGGACAAACTTGACTCTGTAGCATTGGAAGGCGGCGATATAAATAAGCTTTCCGACAGACAGTTTACCAGCCGTGTGTATGAAGTTTTCGGCGCACAGCCTTATGGGGGCATTTACGGCTATGAGCCGGAAGACAGCAATCGCAAAGATATGAATCAACCCGGTAAGAACAAGGACAAGAGCAACGAATAAGTGAAGGATAATTAAATTTTAAAAGGAACTTAAAAACTTTTCTATTACGTAGTCCTTTATTTATAGTGCTTCGGCACATGACAGGGCCGCTTAAAAGGCGGTCCTGTCATATTGAATAGAAACTCACCAATGATGAAATGGAGGTAAAATGGGGCTGTTAGGCTGGGCAGTTATATTTCTTATAATCTCTATTGTTGCGGCAATTTTCGGTTTCGGCGGGATTGCATCCGCATCGGCAGGCATCGCTAAAGTTTTGTTTTTTATCTTTGTTGTGGTTTTTATTATTCTCCTGATTATGGGGCTGTTAGGAAGGGGCACTGTGCCTCCGGTGTAGATAATCGATAATTTTTTTGGAGTTATAAAATGTCAGAATGTATTCCTCCTACAGAAGGCCGTGTCATCGAGCACACAGCAGAGGCTCTCAATGAAAAATTCTTCAGAGATATCGAAGCGAGAGTTCAATATTATTCCGCGAGAATCGAAAGCATTCAGCAAAGACTGGACGAACTTGAATGCGAATGGGACATAGAGCGAGTTCTTGAAACACAGGCGTCAAGCCTTGTTTTGATCGGGCTGATACTGGGTGCGACAGTGAATCGGAAGTGGTTTATGCTTTCGGCAGCAGTTGCGGGATTTTTCCTTCAACATGCGATTGTTGGCTGGTGTCCGCCAATTCCAATTTTCCGCAGGCTTGGTGTTCGCACAACGCGAGAAATCAACCAGGAACGATATGCATTGAAGGCTTTGAGAGGCGACTTCGATGAGGTTAACTCAAAAAGCGACGAACAGCCGCTTGGAAAAGCAGAAAAAGCATTGCGGGCAGCGAGAATAAGCTGAAAGGTTGGTATTGTAACTCCTTTATGTATAAATGATTATGGCACAAGATAGCAGGGGGCGCTTGTTTTTTGTCAGGATTTCTGGTATAATTATATTTTTATGCCAGGGGGTCGGTTGAAGATAATTTATTGGGGTTTATTAATCTTTTTATTGATTGCGGAAGCTCTGCCGGCTGCAAATCCGTCTGTTGTCCTGGAAACGAATTTCGGAAATATTGTTATAGAGCTTTTCTATAATGAAGCGCCGGTAACTGTTGATAATTTTCTTGGATATGTAAACAGCGGGTTCTATGAATACCTGCTGTTTCATCGTGTAGTA
>JAKJEQ010000101.1:7246-7510 GCA_022705345.1 Planctomycetota bacterium
ATTTTATAGTTCAGGGCGGCGCTTTCTACTACTATAATAACGCAATTTATTATTGGCCTCCTGATCAACCTGAAATCGTCAATGAAAGTTATAACGGATTAAGCAATCTTCGCGGCACCATTGCAATGGCGCGAACAAGCGAACCAGATTCAGCAAACTCGCAGTTTTACATCAATACCGCAAATAATATTATGTTCGATAAGGCCAATGCCGCGGATGGTTATGGATATTGCGTTTTCGGTGCGGTCACAGAGGGGATGAATG
>JAKJEQ010000102.1 GCA_022705345.1 Planctomycetota bacterium
CCGGAATAAAACTGCTCTAACTTTGTCATTGCGAGGCCTGCAAGGCCGTGGCAATCTCAAGCTTACGAGTATTCCGTGCGTAAAATTAGGGCGCATAAAAAAAGCTGCGAAAGGCGGCCTTAAACGCTCTTAAGGCCGCCAAACTCTCTGCAGCATAGGAGGAGGCGAAGAAGATTATGTTTTTTTGTTTTCTACCTTTAAATACGTAGTAGTTTTTAGGCTTGTTCTTAAAAATAAAAAAAATTTTTGGATTTATTTTTTGCCCGAATACTGCTCAACAGGCCAAAATACCGCATCCCCATCTTTTTCATTCCACATATATGGATTTCCGCTGCACTCACTTTTTCCCATCTTTCCGCCGTCATCGTCTCTATCAATACCAAAGCTATATAATATAAATCCCGTTTCTGTTTGCTTGTACGTCATAGGTCCTTGTCGATAAATATCCGAAGGTATTTCATCAATATAGGCTGGTTTCAAATCGTTAAGTGATCGAGGATAGTTTCCTGTTTCCTGTTTGAAGCGCAAAATTGCTAATATTGTTATGAGAGCATCTCTTTTAATTTTTATCTGCCATATTGTTTTCTCGAGGCTGCCGACTGCTGGAATGATCATTCGCATCATCATCGAGGCATTATTATGATAGGTAATATCATCTTGAAGGGTTTCAAAGTTTTGCTGAATTGTATTATAAACATTTTCAATTTCGCGAAGGACGTCTTTTTTGTCAGGTAAATTGAAAGTTAAAATTTTAAATATCACATCTGCGGCATTTTTGCCGGCAAAACTTAAGCCCAGGCGTATTGGTTTGCCGCCGTTTCCCCCGTCATCCGAAAAGTTCCGCTGCACATAATCATATAAGAAAGCTTTTTCTGCACCAAGATCAATGAGATTGTCATACTGATATCCTTCCAAAAATGTTTGAATTTTTAGAAGCTGCTGTGAATTTAAATCTTCTCTGCTTATGATGTCGGTTATCGCATTATTTCCTAAACCTTCTATCGCAATCCCAACGAGTTGTTCAACAAGTAAACCGTTACCTGTCATATTATGACCATATTTGTACAGCAGGAGTGCATCTTCAATAGCATCATCTAAATTATTTACGTAAACAGAATATCGAACTTGCCAATCTACTATTTGTGCCAATTTACGGTAAAGAGGAAACTCATCTACCAAAGCAGTGAAAAACTCCATCTTAATAAAATCGGGTTTATTAGCATCGTAGAAATTCCAGTAAAATGGCTTTTCTCCTGCTTTTCTAAATTTATTAATCGCATACGAGTTTTGGGCAAGCCAGCTTTCAAATTCTTTTAATCGAATTTGATTGAAATCTTCCGGCCAGTTTGCGTTGCTGTCAGCCAGCCATGGAGGCATTGGCACAATCAGCTTTGTTGCTTCTTTAATAAGCGGTGCGCTGTTCAGGGATTCGTCTCGATCTTTTCGGACATTTTCATTTAACCACTCAACATAATTTACAGTTATATTCGGTTTGCCCCAACTTACATAAATGCCGCAGATAGTTAGATAAATTATAATTATTCCAATAACCTGAAAACAGCGAATCAGAATTTTTTGCCAAAGAGGCCGGCATCGTTTTTTAGCACGTCTGGCAAGTACCGCAATTAATTCTGCATCTCCGAAATTTTCAATTATTTTATTTGCTGTTTTTTCTTTCTCCTCATTTGTTTTGCATTCTCGAAGGGCATCTTCGAAATGTGCGATTAGCTCAGCCTGCACATCTTCGAGTACCTTTTTCCGCCATTTCATCTTTTGGATAATCAGCTTTATATAATCAGCGGCACACGGCGGCAAATTCTCAAACGGATTTTTACTCTCCTTGTCTTTCATAAGAAAGCTCCTTCACATTTTAGGCTGTTACGATTGAATCTCCGAATACAAGTTTTAACGCTTTGAATAAATCACCTAGCTGCACTTTGTCCGTTTCTAAACGCTCCTTGCCTTTGCTTGTGATGGAATAATATTTGCGTTTTCTGCTTGAATCCGTTATCTCCCATTCACTGGTAACCAACTTCTGTGCCTCAAGATTATAAAGCAGGGGATAAAGCGTGCCTTGGCCAAGCGTCAGAACATTTTGGCTCTTTGCCGCGATTGCTTCTGACAATTCATAGCCGTACATCCTGCCTCGTGATAATGTCTCAAGCACTACTACCGGTGCGATTCCTTTTAACAACTCTCGTTCAAATTTCATTTTTTACTCCTTATTTTGTTAAACATATTATGTATTACATAGTATGTAATGTCAAGCATTAATAAAAATTTTTATATTTAAATCATTTCCGCTATAATATACTATTCAAAATATGGCAAAAATAAACATAATTGATTGTGGAATAAAGGATTACATCGCAGTTCTCGCTATGCAGGAAAAGGCGGTAGCCTCTTTGCAGGCAGGCAGCGATGAAGAAATAATCTTTGTGGTAGAGCATCCGCCTGTTATTACGCTTGGCGCCAGAACTGAAAATAACAGGCTGCTGAAAAATAATGATGCGATAAAAAAAGCAGGTGTTGAGATAGTCCAAATACGCCGCGGCGGGGGATCTACGGCTCACAATCCCGGCCAGCTCGTGATTTATCCGATCATAAATTTGAAAAAGCATAACCTCGGCGTGAGCGATTATGTTCATTTGCTCGAAAAAATCGGAATTGAATTTCTGGCTCAACTTGGCGTCAAAAGCGAAACTAAAAAAAGCTTCCCCGGCCTGTGGATCAAAAACGCAGATTACGCGGAAGTTAAAATTAAAAATCCGCGAAATCCGTGGTTAAAAATCGCTTCTATCGGCGTTCAGGTAAAAAAATGGGTTACGTTCCACGGCATCGCTATAAACATCAACAACGATTTAAGCATATTCGATTTAATCGTGCCTTGCGGCCTTGATAATGTTATAATGACATCAGCTAAAAAAGAATTGTGCAAAGAAATAAATATTGAAAATTCAAAAAAAATATTAACAAAAATCGTTTTGCAATCTTTTAATTAAAATGACTGGAAATAAAAAAAGACGGCTTCCCGAATGGCTCAAAAGGCCTTTGCCTGCGGGTAATTGTTTCAGCAGCACAAGCTCGACAATCAGTCAGCTTGGCATCGAGACAATCTGCACAAACGCAAATTGCCCCAATCAGGGCGAATGCTGGTCAAAGGGGACTGCGACGGTCCTGATTCTCGGAAATGTCTGCACACGAAATTGTAAATTCTGTTCTGTTGCCAAAGGCAAACCTTTGCCGCCTGACCCGACAGAACCGCAAAGGATCGCACAACTCACAAAAGAGCTGAAAATCAAGTATCTCGTGATAACAAGCGTAACAAGAGACGATTTACCCGATGGCGGGGCGGCTCAATTCCGAGACGTTATAAACGCGGTTCGACGTTCTAATTCAGCTATAAAATTCGAGCTGCTGGTTCCTGATTTCAAACTCTGCCAGTCAAAAGCTCTCAACGTCCTTGCCGATGCTTTGCCTTTTGTATTAGGGCACAATGTGGAAACTGTCCCAAGACTTTATGCTAAGGCGCGAAGCGGCGCTGATTATCGTACTTCACTTAGGCTTCTTGAGAACGCCAAAAAACTCTGGCCCGATACACAGACTAAATCATCAATTATGCTCGGTCTTGGCGAAACAGACGAGGAAGTTACAAAAGTCCTCGAAGATTTACGAAGCGTAAACTGCGACAGATTAGCTTTAGGGCAATATTTAAAACCATCAAAAACTTCGCTGGATGTCGTGGAATACGTCCATCCTGACAAGTTCATTTTCTGGGGTAATTTAGCAAAACAGATGGGATTTAGCTGGGTCATGTCTTCGCCTTTCACCCGAAGCAGTTACAACGCCGAATCTCAATAAATTTGCGGTCTTTTTTAGTCTTTTACTTTTCAGGTTTTTCCAATATAATTATTGGGGAATGAAAAAAAACACCGAACATCCTGAGACCAAAGATGAAGAGCAGGAACTGCTTAAACGCTATATCTCCGGCGATAAGGAAGCTTTTCAGGAGCTTGTCCGAAGATATAAAGATCCGCTGTATGCGTTTTTAAGGCGGTTTTTGAATCAGCAGCAGCTTGTCGAAGAAACATTCCAGGAAACCTTTTTGCAGCTTTATCGCAGCAGAAGCAGTTTCGAAAAAGGCAAGCCCCTGCGCCCATGGCTTTTTACAATAGCCGCCAATAAGGCTCGCGACGCCCTTAGAAAACAGCAAAGACACGAAACTGTGTCTATTGGAACGATGGGCGATTCGGTAGATTTGAGTATAAACGACGTCGTTAACTCCCTAACGTCTTATGAAGTAACGCCTTACGATGAAGCTGAAAAGACTGAGCAAGCCGAGAGAGTGCGTGATATTATTGCCCAAATGCCTGAAAATCTTCGCGAAATTCTGATTTTAGCCTATTTTGAACAATTTTCTTACAAACAAATGGCGGAGATCTTGAGTATACCTATTGGAACGGTTAAAAGCCGACTACATACAGCGATTGTATATTTTACTAAAAAGTGGAAATCTTCTACGGCGGATGAAAATTATTAAATGAAAACGCTTAGTCAGCAACAGCAGGATATATTGCTTGATTTCTATTTCGACTGTGCCGGTCAGGAGGAATCTGACGAGGCCAGGAAATTATTGGAATCGCACAAAGGTGCACAGGAATTTTACCAAAAGCTCAATCACTCGCTGGTCGCATTGGAGCATCTCGACAATGATATAAATCCCTGCTGTCCAGATCATCTTGTACAAGAAACTCTCGAAAAACTTTATTCCCATCAGCCACCTGCTTCCGCTGACAGATTGAACCAACTTCTGGCAGACGAGAATGAAAAAATAGTTACTAAAAGGCAGAGCTTTTGGAGAAGTTTCGCTGAAGCTGTCTCTGTAGCAGCCGCTATCGTAATTCTTTCCGGTGTCTTTGTGCCGGTTACGAGACAAATGCGAGCTCAGGCCTGGCAAACAGCCTGTCAGGCAAATCTTAACAAAATATCACAGGGCATAGCTCAATACGCCGGCGATAACAATGGTGCGCTTCCTGCCGTTGAAACAAAAGCGGGAAATCCATGGTGGAAGGTCGGTTCGACGCACCCGCAGAATCAATCCAATACAAGACACGTCTGGATATTAGTAAAAGGAAATTATATTAAACAGCCTAAAGTTTTTGCCTGCCCGGGTAACTGCAATAGCAAAAGTTTACCTATTCTTGAGCAGGATAAACTTCAGTCAATGTCTGATTTTCCAGACAGACGCTACATCACGTACAGCTTCCAGCTTATCAGTGATACAAACAAAGCTATTTTGCCCAGCTCGCGCATACCTTTGATGTCGGATGTTAATCCCATTTTCGAAAAATGCGTGAAAATACCAAAGGATTATGCAAAAGCGGAGTTCGATCCTGTCAAACTCAGTGAAAAACTTTTAAAAGTCAACAGCAGCAGCCATCGCGGCAAAGGCCAGAATATAATGTTCAGCGACGGCACCGTGAAATTTACATCTAAGCGCGTTCTCGATCAGAACGATGATATTTTCACAGTGCAGGGCAGGGACACTTATATGGGAACTGAGACGCCGAGCTGCGAAAAAGATGTATTTCTTGTCCCCTAAACAAAAAGCCGATGATGGGATTCGAACCCAAAACCCCGGCTTTACGAAAGCCGTGCTCTACCGTTGAGCTACATCGGCGAAAACATCACTATAATAAACTTGGCTTTTAATGTAAAGTAAAAGCCTTGTTTCATTAAGCCCGCCAAATATTTATAATATTCTTGATAAAGCATCAGTATTGTGCTATAAAATGATTGGTACAATAAATGAACCAATTTTGTTTTGTCTTAATATATTACTTTACAAGGACTTACATCAACTATGTTGCTTTGCAGTATTGGAAACCCGCAGGCAAGCTTAAGTGCGGAAGAAATGAAAAAAGCTCTTTTTGCCGCATTTGAAAAGCTTGGCGGCAGGAAAAAAGTTCTCGTCCTCGGCCCAGACATCACACGCATGTACTCAAGGGCAGGGGAACTGACATATATGGCTTATCAATTCTATGGAGAGAAATTAACCGACATACTGCCCGCGCTGGGAACGCACGTTCCTATGACGGTAGATGAAATAAAAAAAATGTACGGTCAAACTCCGGTAAATCTCTTTAGAAAACACAACTGGCGTACTGACATCGTTACGCTCGGAAATGTTCCGTCGGATTTTGTAAAAAAAGTAACCGGCGGCAAATTAGATTTCGATTGGCCTGCGCAAGTTAATAAGCTCCTTGTCGAAGGCGGTTTCGATTTGATTTTATCTATCGGCCAGGTCGTCCCCCACGAAGTTGCGGGAATGGCAAATTACAATAAAAATATTTTTGTCGGAACAGGCGGCCAGGAAGGAATCAACAGAAGCCATTTTATCGGCGCTGTCTGCAATATGGAAAATATTATGGGCAGGGCGGATAACCCTGTGCGAAAAGTTCTCAATTATGCATCGGACAATTTCGCTAAGCATCTGCCTATTGTTTATGTACAGACTGTTATCGGCCCCGATGCCGAAAATAATATGAAGACAAGAGGCTTGTTTGTCGGCGATGACATCGAATGTTTCAATAAGGCTTGCGAGCTTTGTCTCAAAGTCAATTTCAATATGCTTGATAAGCCAATCAAAAAAGCGGTCGTTAACCTCGATCCGCACGAGTATAAGAGCACCTGGCTCGGCAACAAAAGCATTTACCGCACACGAATGGCAATGGCGGACAACGGACATTTGATTGTTTTGGCGCCGGGAGTAAAGGAATTCGGAGAAGATCAGCAAATCGATTCGCTGATAAGAAAGTATGGCTACGTTGGTACTGATAAAGTTCTGGCCGCTGTTAAAAACAATGACGATTTGAAAGCTAATCTTAGCGCTGCCGCTCATTTAATTCACGGGTCCAGCGAAGGAAGATTCAAAATAACTTATTGCCCGGGCAAATTGACGAAACAGGAAATTGAGTCGGTCAATTTTGATTACGGCGATCTGGATGAAATGATGAAATTGTACAATCCCGCAAATTTTAGAAATGGTTTTAATACAATGCCGGACGGAGAAGAAATATTTTTTATTCCAAATCCGGGACTTGGTCTTTGGGCATATAAAAATAGATTTAATCAATAAATTAAGGAACAAAAAAAATGCCAAAAAAAGAAACACCTAAATATGCTTTACTCGTTCCAACCAGTATGGGTATTCGATTAACACCTGTTAATTCACAGCCTTTTCATTGCAGCGATACTTTTAAAATGCAGGCAACCAGTGCTGAAAGCAATGTAGCCTCTGTTTCTTCGTATCTTGGAATGCCGGTCAAAGTTTTGACAGCATTTGTTAAAGACAGTCCTATTTCACATTTTATAAAGGACAATCTGAAAAGTCGTCGAATGGATTTTGAAGGTCGTGAGTTCGCGCAGGGTGGGCCATGGGGTTATCGCCATCAAATTAATATGGCTGATAGCGGCTG
>JAKJEQ010000103.1 GCA_022705345.1 Planctomycetota bacterium
AGGTTCAGGGATTTGCAGTTCAAGCCAGACATGCACGATATCGAATGGTACACTTATACACTGATGGGACCGAACTACCAGGCCGCCGAGAGCAATCAGCCGATGGACAGTTTTATCTATGTAAGTATGCCGCAGGACGCGGGCTTGAGACAATTGACCGAAAACGAATGGGCCAATTACGTTTCCAATGAAACACGAAAAGTTACATCTGCGGGCGAAATGCACACTTCTCTTTCTCGGGTAATTCAGTTTGCTCCATCAGTCGGCAAGGAAGCAAAGACAAGAGCTTTGATCGCAGTTGTTCTTTCTCTATCCGCAATGATTGCTTACCTTTGGCTTCGATTCGGAAATCTGCGTTACGGTCTTGGAGCGGTTTTGGCTCTGACTCACGACGTATGCATAGCTCTCGGTTTGATTGCAGTTTCAGCATATCTTTCAGACACTAAGATCGGGCAGATGCTGCTGATAGGCGATTTTAAAATTGACTTGTCGATCGTTGCCGCGCTTCTGACACTGGTTGGTTACAGCGTTAACGATACGATCGTTGTGTTTGACCGAATCCGTGAAAACCGTGGAAGGCTTTCGACAGTTACTCCGGAGCTTGTCAATAACAGTATCAACCAGACGCTTTCACGTACTATATTGACTTCGTTCACTACTTTGCTTGCTGTTCTGGTTATGTACATCTGGGGCGGTTCAGGCTTCAGAGGCTTTAACTTCATAATGTCAGCCGGTATTATTATTGGTACTTATTCATCTATCGCTATTGCAGCTCCGGTCCTTCTTGTCGGCTGGAAAAAGAAAATAACCGCTGCTAAATAGCAGCCTTATCAGTAAATGCGAAAAGATGTTAAGACAGGTTTGTTAATCGGCACAGTTTTGTGTCTGGCCGCGACAGTTTGGTTCTGCATTCATCAGCAGGTACTTGATCAGCCGCGTATAGAGGATGTGTTATCTCAAAAACAACACCTGTTTTTACATCAGGAAACCGAAAACAAGATAATTCTTACGGATGGGCCGGATGTCCCTGAGGAAAACGAACCATCCGTAAGAATGCATACGGTTTTACAAGGAGAGACGTTAAGCGATATTTCTAAAATGTACTACGGAACTGTCACAGGCTGGGGGAAGATTTACGAAGCGAACCAAAAGCAGCTTTCAAAAGGCCCCAATGCTCTCCGTGCCGGAATGCAGCTTGCGATACCATTCGATTAAAGATACCGCGCCGCATCCTGGTCAATCAGCCAGGTAACTTTTTCCAGAATAGGCCACAAAGTATGTACCGGATACTGTACCTCATCAGGCTCGTGCACAAAAACGTCTCGCACTATTTCTGCCTTTTCCGGACCTGAGACGAGAACCAGAATATGCCTTGATGCGCATATAACAGGATGAGTAAGCGTGATGCGGTTGTGCCCTTCGTTCATTTGATAAACAACAGCGGCCAGATCTTCGGTGTCGAATAAAGCATAAGAATTCGGCAGCAGCGAACCGATGTGCCCGTCAGCTCCCATACCGAGAATCATTAAATCGAAAACCGGATGCTTTCCCTGTGCAATCCTGAAAACATTTCTGATAGCTTGTTCATATTCGGCGGATGTTTTATTGTAATCATCATATTCGCCGAAAATTCTGTGGACGTTATCTCTTGGTATGGGGACATGCTTCAAAAAAGTATCGGCAGCGAGTTTATAATTGCTGTCCCTGGAATCTGGGGGCACGCATCTTTCATCGACCCAGAAAAGTTCGATTTTTTGCCAGGGCAGAATAATACTTCTGCTGTCGGTTCCGAGCAGATGATAAAAAGCTTCCGGCGTTTTGCCGCCGGATATCGCAAGATAAAAAATATCGTTATTTTTTAAAGTGTCCTGAACCTGCTGAACGAAAAAATCCAATGCTTTTTCTGCAATCGCTGCGGAATCCCTGACCTCCACTATCGCCAGTTTGTCATTATTCAGCATTTTCATGACTTCCTTCTTTAATTCGCAGCGGCATATTATCTCATTTTGACAGGCATATTGCCATAAAATTAAAAAATTTATGTAATAATGTTTCGCGAGGTAAAGCCGCAAGCTGATGATACAAAATGTTTTATAAAATAAATTAAATGTTTTCCTGTTTCACAAATAAGTGTTTTACAGGCTCAATAATCATATAAAGCACCTGAATGAGGAACAGATAAACAGCGAACTAAAACACGAACTCGGCGTCCGCGGGCTGAAGACGATTTTTATCCTTCGTCGATTATCGCTTCGACGATATTTGAAATCGCGGTTTTTGTTGGATAGTTGGCTTTATTTGAGATAATCGAGAAGATATATTCTTTATCGCCGCTGCGAGCGATGCAGATTCCCGACATTGCGCGAACGCCGTTGATATATCCGGTCTTTGCGAAGACTCGGTTTTTATATTTATCTTTATAGAATTGTTTTTTGATAGTTCCATCGACTCCGCCGATAGCGAAGGATTCTTTGAAGCTGGGCCAAAGTTCGCTTTTATAGGCGTCCAGCAGGATCCTTGAGATAGCGTTTGATGAAATTTTATTTACGCTGCTAAGGCCGCTTCCGTCATCGATATAAAATTCTGTTTTTTCGATGCCGAGCGACTGCAGAAAATCTCCGACAGCTTCTCTGCCGCCCTGCCAGCTTCCCGCCCTGCCGCTTGTCCTTGCGGCCAGCAGTTTCAGCATGCATTCAGCGGCGATATTAAGGCTGTCTTTATTGCAATGATGAAGCACTTCGATAATTGGTGTTTCGTATTCCGTGATTACGGTAAAATCGGGCGAAACAACCGTTTCTTCCGTTATGCCGTTTGCTATTGTTATACCGGCTCTGTTAAGGCTTTCGTAAAGGAGCGTTCCGAAGAAAATATTCGGTCTTTCGATAGCGACTTCGAACGATGCCGCCTTTTTGCACTTGCCGAAAACGACAATTTCATTTTCCTGCAGAGTCCGGTTTGAGCCGATAGCGCTTTGGCCTGTTGTCACTTTTACGTTATTGAGCAGCTTGAGAAATTCTGTATGGGGTTCTTTTTCTAGCCGAACAAGTCCGCCGTTTACCGATGCCGAAATTTTTATGCAGTTGCCGTTGTAATTGAGTCCGTTTACTTCGCACGAGTATGCCCTGTTGATTTGCGCTCTCGGCCAATTTGCGTTTACCCGCTCGCTGTCGAAAATTGAGCTGTCGATAATTATTCCGTCAAGTTGAGTGATGCCTTTCAATTTGAGGGCTTGTGTAATTTGTCTGACGAAATCTTTTCCTTGGAATCCGAGCAGCGGATCGCCGGATCCGATGACTGCCAGTTTATTTTGTGTAATTCCCGCTACAGTTACAAATTTATAATTAGTGCCGAGTCTTTTTAAGGTCGTAAAGCTCGTTACGATTTTCATATTTGACGCCGGGGTAAGAGGCTTTGCCGGGTTATGACAGTAAATTGTTTTGCCGGTTCGCGGATCGATAATCGTAATTGTGTATTCGACATTTTTCTGATCTTTTCTGCTGATAATCTGCTGAATTTTCTGCTGCAAAGATGCGAGGCATACATTCTGCCAAATACCGCAAATCACGATGGCTGTTATAAGAATTTTTCTGAATTTTTTCATAGGAAGTTTTTCTAACAAATAAATCAGCATAAATCAAGAATTATCCTAACCACCTGAAAAACAATGACTTATAAAAATTATTTTATTTTTAAAGTAATTTTGTTTCGGTTTGTGATTTAACCGCTTTGTTTTTAATGGCTTACACGATTTTAAGTATTTCTTTAAGGTTGATTGACAACATAAGAGGGCAAAGTTATACTCCGACTATTATGAAATTGATTTTTGCGGCTTTTCGGCCGTGGCGCGCTTCCGGAATACCAGTGGATGATTATTCCGGAAGTTTTTTTATATATTGACAATTATTCCTATAATTGTATTATTAGCATATACTTATGGAAAGTCATTTACCAAAAAAAGGGATATTTACCGCCTCGGTTCTTCAAAACCGTAAATTGGGCGATAAATTCTATCGAATCACAATTGAGCTTGAAAACAAGGCTAAAAACGTGTTTTCAGCCGCAGTTCCAGGCCAATTTGTCGAAATAGACGTCTCAAGGCTTGCTTTACCGCCTGAAAATCATGTTCCCGCTCAATATGCCGATGCTTCCCAACGTAATGTAATCCTGCGAAGACCCTTCAGTTTTGCGGACATTATGGTTAGCGACACAAGTGTGGTGGCAGAAATACTCTATTGCGTGCTGGGGCCAGCGACATTGAGGATGAAAACCCTCAAGACGGGGGATATTGTAAGTTTAATAGGCCCTCTTGGAAATGGCTTTAGCATCGCGGAAAAGAAGAAAACGTCGATACTAATCGCCGGTGGAATGGGTGCCCCGCCGCTGGTTCATCTGTCTGGTTTGATGAAATCGCAATGCAAAGATATGGAAATCGTCGTTTTCGTAGGCGCAAAGTCGGTTTCTGATTTGGCTTTCTTCGATTTGAAGGTTGATAAACTGATAAAAACCAAAGTTTCGCTTGGCGAGTTCGATAAGCATAAAATCAAGACCCACATCAGCACCGATGACGGTTCAGCGGGTTCGAAAGGGTTTGTTACCGATGTGCTAAAGGATTGGCTGTTAAAAAACAAGCCGGATGCGAAAGAAACAATTATGTACGCCTGCGGGCCGGAAGCGATGCTTCTGGCTTCGGCGGCGTTGAGCTCGGAATTCAAGATTCCCTGCCAGGTGAGTCTTGAAAGACGAATGGCGTGCGGGACGGGATTATGTCAAAGCTGCGCGGTTAAATGCCTTAATAAGGACGATGGCAGCACTTTTTATAAGCTTTGCTGCAAGGATGGCCCGATTTTCTGGTCTGATGAAGTGGTATGGGAATAGAACATAAAAGAATCGATCTTTCTATTAATTTGGGCAAAGCGTCACTGAAAAATCCGCTGATGACGGCTTCGGGTACGTGCGGATATGTTGACGAGCTTGACGATTTTCTGGATATAAATCAGCTTGGCGGCTACATCACAAAAAGCATAACGATAAAGCCCCGCCTCGGCAATGATGTGCCGCGTATTGTGGAAACCGATTCAGGAATGCTCAACGCCATCGGGTTGGCTAATATCGGGGTCGAAAAATTTATAAAAGAAAAAGTACCTTTGATGGAGCGGTACAAAACGCCTTTTTTTGTAAATATTGCCGGCCAGATCATTGACGATTATGTCGCTGTGGCCGACAAACTTTCGCAATGTATACAGATAGCGGGTATGGAATTAAATATAAGCTGTCCGAATGTAAAACAGGGAGGAATCACATTCGGCACAGACCCCGCTCTTGTAAAGCAGATTACGTGCGAAGTGAAAAAAGTAATTCGCGATAAAATGCTGATTGTCAAATTAACGCCAAATGTAACTAATATTAGTACCATAGCTAAGGTCGCGGTCGATTGCGGCGCGGACGCTTTGAGCTTAGTCAATACTTTTACTGCGATGGTAATAGATATAGAAACGCGAAAACCGGTACTTTCGAACCGTACGGGCGGGCTTTCGGGGCCGGCGATAAAGCCGATTGCAATATATTTAGTAAACAAGGTTTACAACGAAGTCGCTAAGCCGGCAGGAATACCGCTGATTGGCGGCGGAGGTGTTAGAACGGCATCGGATGCGATTGAGTTTATTATCGCAGGCGCAACGGCGGTAACGATTGGAACCGCGACTTTCGCAAATCCCGACGGCGCGGTAAAAATCATAGAAGGAATGAAAGGTTATTGTACAAGACATAAATTTTCTTCAATCACAAGTCTTACAGGCGCCTTGAAATAAAGCATCGGAATTATTATAATCTCTTGCGAATGGAAACTTTAAAAGAACTTTACGAATATTTCCCGACCTCGATATACACCGGCAAGGCTCTGGTTTTTATCAGCGAAGACTGGAAAATCGAGCTAACGGAACATCAGAATACCGATTTCAGCAGAAAAAATAAAAGCTGCCCGATTATCAGGGTCAAGGTTTACAAGAAGGCGCTGAATGGCGAATTTTTGCCGGGGCATTATGAGGATTTCCAAATAGACGTTATGGGCGAGCTAGCATCTCAAATCGAACGCTACATCCAGGCGGCGGTGGGCAGAAACATCAGGGAATTTCCCGAAAATGTCTGATAGCGGACTGAATTTTGTCGTAAAAGAAGGCAGGATAGTTTTTAATATCAAAGTCATCCCGGCGAGCAGTAAATCCGAAGTCACGGGGCTTTATAACGGGATGATAAAGGCCAAAGTCGCGGCCGCGCCGGAGAAAGGCAAAGCCAATCAGGCGCTTATTGAACTGCTCTCGAAGAAACTTAATATTTCGAAATCAGATATAGCAATAACGTCGGGTCTGACTTCGAAGATTAAACAGGTATCAATCAGGCATTCTGCCAATGTCCTTGATGAAATTTTGAAAATCGGCAAATGAAAGCGAAAATAAAATTTTCAATTTTTTTAATAACTTGCGCAGTTTTGTCCTGCGGAGCAGCGGTGCGCTCCGGATATTATCCCAACTCCATCGAAGAGGTTTTGAAACTCGACAATGACGAAATAGACCTTGCCAAAAGCGTTCTGCTGGTCAGCAAGCGCTGGAATCAACAACTTAATACCAACTATTATATTAATATGATAGACAGAATCGCGAAGGAAGTACTCAAAACTTCGGGACCAACCGCGAGCATTCGCTCAAAAACAGAGGCGTTAAATAAAATACTTTTCGAAGAGCAGCGATTCATAGCAATTGACAGCGCAGACAATGCCGACGATTTGTTTCTAAACACGGTAATCGACAATAAGCGAGGATATTGCCTGAGTCTTTCAATCCTATATCTTTCAATCGGGGAGAAACTTGATTTGCCATTATACGGGGTTGTGGCGCCGGGTCATTTTTTTATTCGATGCGACGATACGGGCGGCACTTTTAATATTGAAACAACGCAAATGGGGATAAATCCGCCTGATAGTCATTACATTCAAAAATTTAATATTCCCGATAACGGCTCAAAAGGCCTTTATATGCGGAACCTGACAAAAAAAGAGACAATCGGCTGCCTGTTCAATAATCTGGCGAATATATATTTGAATCACAACCAGCTCGAATACGCTTTTTATTATCAGCGGCTTGCGGTCTCGCTTACGCCGATGCTGGCAGAAGCAAGGACAAACCTCGGTAATATCTATTTGCAGAAAAATATGACGGATCTGGCGATCCAGGAATACGAAAACGCTATAGACATAAATCCAACGGACGCCAAATCACGTCACAACCTTGGTAACGCATACAGGAAAAAAGGACTAAATGACGCCGCGATAAAACAATATACCATCGCTCTTAAGTACGATCCGAATTACGTGGAAATTTATAAAGGTCTTGCGTGGGCTTATCATTCCGAAGGGCACGATGCAAAAGCAATCACAATACTGAA
>JAKJEQ010000104.1 GCA_022705345.1 Planctomycetota bacterium
AAAACTGATAGTCGATGTAATCGCAAACGCCTACCTTGGCGGTGAGGGTGTAATCAGTTTGCTTGTCGCCGGACTCGATCATTTGTACCGCCAGGCTGGAGTGTTCGACAAACAGATAACACATTGGCCGACAATTCACGATTTGCTTATCTGGCTAAAGACCGTAAAGCTAAAAGGCAGGGCTGCGATGTGGCAGGCATCGGCGGAAAGAATCCTGCTGGCGATGACTTATGGTGAATTCGGGGCGGTATTGAATACAAGAGACAACAGTCATGTAGCCCGACTTCTGGATGTAAACGCTGTTCTTGAAATGGATGGTTTATCCAGTTCTTCAGATAGAGTAATGTTCTCGGAATCTCTTACATTGTATCTGTACAGATATCGCCTGGCACAGGGGCCGCAGGATAAGCTCACTAATATGATTATCATTGAAGAGGCACATAATTTATTACTGAAAAAATCGTCCGAATCAAAAGAGTCAATACTTGAGACCTCTATCAGGATGGTCAGGCAATACGGACTTGGTTATGTATTTGTAGATCAATCAGCATCACTGCTATCAAAAGTTGCCTTTGCCAATTCATATGCGACTATTGCAATGAGCCAGAAACTTCGCTCGGATGTTCAGGAAATTTCAGGCGCAATGAATCTTACCGATGAGCAGAAACAGGCGTTGAATACGCTTCCTGTCGGAACCGCTGTTGTCAGGCCGGCTGATGAATATCCTGAACCATTTATCGTTAAAATCCGCCGTTGCCCTATTTCTGAAGGCTCTGTGTCGGATAAAGCAATCAAAGCCAAATGGGGAACCTATTACACCGATTCCACCCCAAATAGCCCTATACAGGCTTGTTGCGAAGTAGTTTCACCTATTCCATCCCCGGACAAAAACAGTAAAAATAACCGTAAATCAATCAATATTGAAAATAATTCCCACCCACCATCCCCCAATGAATAGCAGATAAAAAATCCTCTGCTATTGTTACCAGCCAACCCAATAATAAACTTACCAGAGAAGAAACAAGGTTTCTTTCTGATGTGGCAACCCGACCGCTGTCCACTACAGTCTCCCGATATCAGAGACTCAACCTTTCCCGCCGTCGCGGCAACGCCGTCCGCCAGTCACTCGCCGCAGCAGGTGTCATCGAATCTGTTACTATTGTCACACGATCCGGCCAGGTTGTCCTGTATCAATTGACCGAATTTGGCAGAACAGTGTGTTCCGCTGCCGGCGTTGAACTAAAATCACGGCCACGTGAAAGTCTTGAGCATTCATTCTGGGTTAATAGAACTGCCGAATACTTTGAGAAAAAAGGTTTTGAGATAACCCGTGAACATGTCATCAAAGGCAACGGGGCAATCGACCTGCTTGCGGTTCGTTCCGGCGAATCTGTCGCAATCGAGGTTGAGACCGGCAAATCAGATATAAAGGCCAATTTGAGCCATATTAAACGCTGTGGCTTTGACAAAATGATCCTTGTGGCGACTTCGCCTGCTGCTGTTTCTGCATGCCAAAAGGCAATAGAATCTGTTGGAGACAGCAGCTCTGGCACGATAAAATTGCTTACCTGGCTCGACATCTCATAGTGCCCAATTTTTCACTTATTTATCCATAACGCCGCCGCGGACGATAAGCTGAGCGGATATGGTAGGTACCCTGGAGCCTGTTATAAAGCCTTTTTTCCCAGTTTGGGGTGCTCATATCTCTATGCGTTATAAGCACAGCGGGAATCTGATTATCCTGATAGACGTTTTTCTTTCTGCGATAGATCGCGGAATTTGATTCGATAATGAAATCAATGGCAAGACCATTGTATGTGGGAAGAAAAAAATCAGAATATTCTATCATTCTCTTTCCATTTTCAATGACGAGAGTGGGCTGCTTATAGAAAAATGGAATGTTGTAACTATTAAGCATCTGGGCTATTGATTTATCTTCCTTTGACTTGTAAGGATACAAGGCATCTTTTGCTTTTTCCTCAAGTGGCTTTGTTGGTTTTATGAATATCATTTTCGGTTTATTTGTTTTGCTTCTGATGCGATCTTTCGGGCTATCGCGGATAGCTTTTTTTCGGTTTGTGCTATTAGCTTAAATAGTTGACTGTTGTGTTTCTGCAAGTTTTCAGCAACTTTTAAGCAATCGGTAAGTTTCCTGAAATCATAATTTGCGGTGTACTGCTGTGCCTGGCTTGTTAGTTTCCTGATTCTGTTTTCGTTTTCCGCTACGGCTCTGTCGAGTCTTTCCAGGCGAGTATCAATGCCGACAAGCTGATTGTAGCGGGCGACTAATTCGCCAGATGCGTTTTTCTTTGCTGAAACAGGCATATCTGAAAATACCTGCTTAGTTTCCTCAAGACGGGCAATATGGCCATTTCGGACTTGATAGGCCTTTGCTCGAAGCTGAGCCATTCTTTCTGTCAGATATCCTTCGGCAGGCAGCATTCGTTTTAATTGTAATAAGACATTGCCTGCATCCTTTGGATGCTCATTCAAAGAATTGGCTTCTTTGCGTAAAGTTTGCATGTTTTTGGAGAGATTGTTCGATAACTGCCTGTTCCTGTATAAACCTGCCATGTCACGGCGAATATCGGGCTGTCTTGCTGATACCTGCGGGAAATGGAAACTTCTGCCGCGGGTATTAGACAGGAAGGCTATCAATCCTATTATCAAGGCAGCAACAGTTATTGTCTGGATAATTTGAGAGTCTACCGGGACATTTAGCTGCAGAAGTTGCGCAATTATAATACAAGCTCCTACTGTGATACCCATACCGGCCCATGTCCCGCCAACCTGTTTTATGGCCTGATACATTACAAAAGATAAGACAAGTATTGCAAAACCGACAGCTACAGGGCCAAGATTTTTTATGGAAAGTTCATTTGCCTGTTCCCACCAGACAAGACCTATTGATAATGCAAATCCGATTGATACAGACATTGCTATCGCTGGTCTTTGTTTTTCAAATTTTTTGCCTAAAACCGCATAAGCTATTGATGTAAAAAATGCAAATGCCAGAACAAAGTCAGGGATCAAAGTTTCCCAAAATTCATAGAGCCGAAGATTTTCAAATAATGTTTCATATCTCATGAAACATGCTATTAGATATACTTGTATTTATATTTTTTGGTGGTTTCTGCATTTACGGCTTGTTTATCTTTTTCCATTAATTGGGTGATTTTTTCAAACCAAATAGGCTCGACAAGGTCATTAATGCTTGTATATTGCGGCCTGATTCTGCCATCAGATAAATGGCAAGAAGGCTGCTTTGCAGAATATAGATGACTATAATTTGAATTGTAGTCTTTATATTCTCGGTCATAGGAATGATATTCTTGGTTAGTCATTTTAATTACTCGCCAGTAACAAAGAAGAATACGTTTATATATTTAAATGTTACGAAAAAAACAGCAGGTTTCAGGAATTATTTTACGGTGATATTATTTGCTTTGGCCTTTTCAGCAAGGGATTTTGCGAGAGAAGGATCACGCTCGAATAAATGATTCATAAATGTATTTATCTGTTCAAATTTGGCATTCATATCGTTGAACTGTTTTTCCTGGGCGACCATGCGTTCTTCCATCAATGCCCTGGTTTTTCGCTCCTGTTCGAGTTCTCTTTCAAGTTTGCTTTTGGCTTCTGAATCTACAATTAGGTCGTCATGGCTTATGGTATCCTGCATGCCGAGGAATTTTGTGTAATAGTTCACCATTGCCATTTCCTTCCAGCCAAAACGATACATATAGGAATTGATATTTTTATAATGTGTACGCCAGTAGCATGCCGCGCTATGACGAAAATCATACGGCCTGATTTCTTTTATGCCTTTGCCGCCTTTAGTCGATTTGTCTCCAAGGATTTTTATAAACGCACGTTTGATATACTGACAGAATGCCTTCCAGTCAATAGTGAAAAAGGGTTCATCGGGATTTCTATTTGCCAGAAATTCTTTCAATATCTGCGATGATAATATGAGCTTGATTTTGCGGCCAAATGTTTTCGCGTAGCTATCCTTAATGTCGAGTTCATAAAGACTGTTATTATCAAGCCAATGAAAATCCCTGACTTTAAGGCTCATAAATTCAGTTGGAGCTCTTATCCCGGAATCAAATAAAAACCACATATATGTTCGATACTCGAACTTGCAGTGATTTATTACCGCCTTCAATTCATCGATAGTAAAATAAACAAATTCATTTTCGCCGGCTTCTACCGACAGGTCGACAGTGATGTCCTTGATAATGCGGTCATTTTCAAGTTCGTGTTTCTGGAACCAGTGCCAGAAGGCTTTGAATACTTTAATATAATCGGTAACGGAGCGATATTTTCCGCCATCATGTCGTTTGATTTCACCCAAAACCATTTTATTAAAAAAGGCTAATAACTCGCGTCTGGTGATTTTCGTAATATCTTCCATTGCGATATTGTCAATAATCCATATGATCCGCTGCCTGAGGGTATTGAGTCTAATGTAGCTCATCTTGCCTTTCCGGGCGACATTATAGCCTGATTCCATATCGAGAAGATATTCGAGGATTAGCTTTCTATTGATGTAGGAGATATTATTTCCGCAAAATCGCGTGGATACCTTCATATCCTGTTTCCATTGCTGCCAGCGTTGTTTATGGTTGAATGGATCGGCTTTTTCATTCATAAAGACAGGGGATACGCAGGTCTATATAAACCTTGCGAAAATCCCCTAAAAGTCTTCAATAATACTCTACGCCCCGGCCGGGAATGGTGTGTTTTTGAGGCATATCCCAAAAGACGCCAGGGTTTATTATACTGGTATACGACTTTAAATCCGAAATTCTAATATCTAAATCCGAAACAATATCAAATGACCAAAACCCAAATGCTCTAAACCGTTTTGGTCGTTCGAATTTCGAGTTTGTTTCGGATTTAGGATTTCGTGCTTCGGATATTCTTTTTTTTTTAGGGCTTATTTGTACTGTAGTCTAAATTGCCCAGTTAAATCTACCAAATTATTCCTCTGGAGATTTCGGCAGGTTTATAAAGATTGCTCTTCTTCTAAGATCGGGCAGTCAATTTTTAACGGTGCGACAAGCCAATTTATTCAAAATAGTTTTTGATTCGTTGTACTGTTGAAATAATTTTTCTTCGCGTGTGAATTCGCTTGTATGGCAGAAATTTCTGCCATTGTTCCAGCGGGTTTTAAGTTTCTTGTGCAATAGTTCATGGTACATGATAAAATCTACAACGTATTCAGGTATATCGCTGCTGTCCAGGGATAGTGATACAGCTACAGTATCATGTATATGATCGTAATGGCCGAATTTGCGAAAAGTGAAGGTTTGACTCCATGTAAGATTTGGCCGATTCATTACGCCATTGAAATATGAGCTGTTGACGCGATCAAAGGATTTGGCAAGGTCATGATGCATTCCCCCGGTGCGTTCTTCGATTCCGCTTAGAATATCTATCTCAGATTGTATTTCCTGATATGGTTCACCTAACATAGCATCCAGTACCGGCTTTTTATTATTGGATTTTAGAAATATCCATTCAGCCAATAACCGCAAAGTCTCCCGATCAAAACATACCATAGGAGTGGGCAGTTTTGCCAGAATTAGATTCCTGGAGCCTCTAATTTTATAAACGCCTCTTATTGGCAGGAAATGAATTCTAACCTGGATAGGCTGTTTTTTGGCACTTGCGGCAATTTCAGAAAAGATAGCTTTCGCCTGCCTGATTGCGTTAATATAAGAATCAAAGTTTTCCCTCTGGGCAAAATATGCCATCCATCCCCTTATCACACGGGGCTGGGATTTTAGATGCCGGGGTTTTATATTATTTGACTTAATTTCCCTTTCGATATTCTCATTCGATAAGCAGATAGATTTGTAAATCTGTTGTATGCGAGATGCATCACCATCATTATCAATTTGAGCCAGTTGGTCAAGGGTATGATTAAAATAGCCTGTCAAACGGGGAAATGACACGCTATTCGGCGATAAATCATTTGTGAAAGCTGTATCCTCTGTTGAGATAGCATCAAAATTAATGTTTTTCAGAAACTGATAAGCTTTCAGGGAAGGGGCAGGCAAAGAATTAAGCTTTAAGCCGGTTTCATTTAATATGCGGCTGACACTATCGAGACAATCTTTGACACCTTTTTGTATCTGCGCCAAACGCGTTTTCGAGACAGGCCGACTAATGTCATGCCTGATGCGATTAGCAAATTTTACCAGTCCATTAATACGGATTTTATTCATAGCTGAATTGAATAACAGATAAGTAAATTTTTGTCAACAAAACAGCAAACCGGTAATTTTATAAATCCTGTCGTATTACCACTGTTTAATCCTCACACATGAGTTTAATAAAACGGCGAGCGTCCTGCGGGACATAAAGCTCGCCGGAGGATTTTCGCATATGAAAGCACCGGTAATTCGGTCATCATAAAGCGATTCCTTGATGAGAAACACGGATTGGCCGAGAGCCAGCCAGAGGTTTAAATAGATAGTTCTCTAAATTCAACTTTACATCAGTTCTCGACGAGAAAGATTTTCACACAAAAAATCGTAAAAAAATAATTTTAACCAGGCTGCACACTCAAAAACTTGAAGTGTGCAGCCGCATTAAACCAAATGGAGGTATAATTATGCAACAGACAATTTGCGCAAAAGTAAACACGAGATTATTGACAAAGGCAGACAGGCTTTTTACTGGCACTGCCGAAGGCAGAGTCATTGAGATTCTGCAAAATTCAAGAAGGGCGGGGGCGACAGAAGTAAGGATCAGCAACAAGGATGGATTTGTAACAGTTGAAGATAATGGCAGTGGAATTGAAGATTTCCAGGAGCTGCTTGATTTAGGCGGAAGCGGCTGGGATGAAAAGCTGGAAGCAGGTGAAGACCCGGCAGGTGTAGGTTTATTCAGCCTGGCCCCAAGAGAAGTAACAATTACTTCAAGAGACAGACAGGTAGTAATTGAAGCGGAAGGCTGGACAGGCAAGCCGATACAAGTAACGAAAATCCCAAAAGCAATAAGTGGGACTATCGTTAAATTCAATGATGATCAGCCCTGGAATATGGAACTTGTTGAAAAGCATGCTGTATTTGCGGGAATCAGAGTTATTGTAGATGGCAAATACTGCCACAGGATGCCGTTTTGCGGCAACAATGCAGCTTTTTATAATAATCCCGGCTGCAAGATTGAAGTGGTTACAGAACTTTCAAAGTATCATAGCCAATGGGCAACATCATTGTATTATGGAAGAGTGCTTGTGAATTTCCATGGTCAGATTATACAGCTTGATCATTGGCCAAGTGAAAGCAGGCACGGGATTTCAATACTTGTTGATATAGCAACTGATACAAATATCAGGTTGATGCTGCCGGCAAGAACCCGGTTAGTGGAAAATACGGCATATGAGAAG
>JAKJEQ010000105.1:0-279 GCA_022705345.1 Planctomycetota bacterium
TAAAAGTAATAAAATTTCTTTTTTCATCTTGCCTCCTTTAAAAAAGTACATAAAATTATGTTTTTACATTCCGGTAAATATAATATCAGGCGCAGGTCTCCAGAGAGGCCATGGCATTTTATAACCAAACGACTGATTTGTGTGCACAGCCAATTCAGAGGCTATCATTTTATTAACATGACCATCACAAAAGCCGACGTTCAGAGTTTTTCTTCCATGTCTTCCGTTTATTGCATCGTTCCTGACCTCTGGATATAAATTATTTCTGAAATCTCGCCA
>JAKJEQ010000105.1:325-6957 GCA_022705345.1 Planctomycetota bacterium
GATGCAGACTGGCGAATATGTTTCATCGACAACGGCCTGCCCCAAAATTCCTTATTATTATTTGTGGATGTATTTTGCAATCTGCAAATACCGTAATTGACACCATAATTGCCATAAGTAATATTAAGCCCCTTAGTGCCAGCCAATTCATCGGTTTCAAATTTTTTGATTTTGAAATTCTTTGCGGGACAATGAAAAATAGATTTGCGATCATTTGCGTTAGATTTACCCAGAGCTGATTTAGCATAGTGAAACCAATAGGTATCATTTCCAATTTTATTATCCGGCGGTTCACTTGACCCATAAGTAATGCCCTGAGGAAACGTACCATTCATGTTTTCGTACATTGTCAAGCCAAGGACAAGCTGTTTGATGCTCGAACTACAGACAACTGTTTGCCCCTGCCTGCGGGCGCTTTGAAGTGCGGGCATAAGAACGGCTAAAAGTATTGCGATGATTGAAATTACTACAAGGAGTTCAACTAACGTAAACGCTTTATTTTTCATTCCAATTCCCTTTTAATCCTTCTACTCCAAAAAAACAACCATACAACATGTAAGTTACAAACTAAAAGCAATCATGTCAAGTAAAATATAAACAAATCGATTATATTCAAATTACCCATAACCATCTCTAAACCAACTAAAAACGGGTTAGTCACCTTTGAGGCAACATGTTGTCCAGTTTACCTTAAAACTTTTAAACCAAAACAAAACCGACTTCATGCCCCATAAAAACGCCGCCCATATCTAAAAAAACAATCATGTGCGAAATCACTATCAGCAGGATTTGTACCTATCGAACAAAGATCGGCCGCAGATCCGCCATAGCTTTTGGCAATTAGACCGCCTGCGGGAGTTGAAAGATTCTCAAACATCGCAGAAATAGACTTCTCAATCAGCCCCCTGTCACCTGTCGGAAGGACCTTTTGTATGTCACAGGGTGACCAAAAAGTTACTTTGCCGCGATAATTAGCCAGCTTTTCCAGTCCCATCAATTCAGGCTGATCCAACTGGAGAACATCAACCCCTGCTTCTATAAGATGCGGTATTATATCGTAAATGTAACCACAGGAATGCATCCATACCGATAATTTATGCTTTTCTGCAACCATGCAAAGACGCTGGAAAACAGGTTTAAAGAACAAAACCCAATCAGCGGGACTTATAAGAAGCCGTTCCTGTGTACCCCAATCTTCGCAAAAGAATATGCCGTCAGCCCCAATTTCAGCATATTTGACTATAACAGACTCAAGAAGAATTTCAACAAGGTGCATTAACCTGATTACATTGTCTGCTTCGAGCTTAATATCCATAAGAAAGTTTTCCAGGCCGCGCAGCTTGCGAACTATGGAAAAACAAAATCCGGGCAAACTGCCAAGTTTATACTTATCAGGATTGGCGGCAAACATATCTCGAATACCCTCATAGAGGCTCGTATCCTGAAAATCCGGCAGATTATAATTCTTGAGCATATCCCAGTGTTCAATCGCTCCCTTGCGGATTTCGCCCTTGGTGGTTTTATCCGTCACTACTCTGGCCCATAAATTATTCCACTCGTCTTCCCAAAATTCCAGGGACTCTTCAATCCGTATGTTTCGCTTTGAGAGCGGGTGAATTACTTTACCGATCACTATATCGCTGTCCCAGGTATTATTTGACAGCCAATAAAACATACCGATGCGGGAAGGCTTTTCAAACCTGATTGTATTTTCTATAATCCGGCGTGAATTCATTACAATCCTTTATATCTGTAATCCTGCAAAACTCTGGAGATTGTAAGCATATTCTGCTGCCATCTGTCGGGGGGAATATCTTCTGTAATTCCCATTATGAACTTTTCGGTTGAGCCGACCTGCTTTATCAGATCTCGTGTTGTCCGCTCTATTGTCTCTAAACTTTCCAGATGCACCGATGATGGGAAATTTATCCAAAGCACTTTTTCAGGCCATGCTTTTCTCGCTTCGGCAAGCGTCATATCCGTATCGGGCGCGGGAGTGAAAGCCTCAATATAGTCCAGATCGGTTTTGGATATAGCCTTCGAAAGCAGCTGGCAGTTCGCATCGAAATGTACCCCTATCAATTTGCCTTTTTTGTGCAATACTTCGGCGGCTTCCTGATAGTTAGGAACATAGAACTTTCCAAAACGATCAAGTCCTACAATCTCAGGAGTAACATTTCCGCCGTAATTAAACGCAAGACCAGGTGAATCAGCTATAATTGGATATGTCTGGCGGCGTTTTTCAATCAGGATATCCTGCAATTCCAATATATCGTCCCGAGTTTCATGCCATTGTATGCAGAAATTTTCAACCCCTATATAATAGGACATCAATTCCTGTAACGGTTCGCCTCCGATATAACTTCTAAAGAAGAAATCTTCGCCACAAAGCTGCTGAGATTTAATAAAAGAAGCGTAGTCAGGCTCGATAGTAATATCTCTAATGAGAAACTTCAGAGCCTTGTAGTCATCGGGTGAAGAAAAAAGTCTCTTGTGTGTCCAGCTTGTAAAGCCTGAAGGCTCGACAATCGTATGCAGTTGCCCCACAGGAGTATCGTATTCTGTACGAACCAATTGTCTGCCGTTTTCGGAATACGTGTGCGATGTTATTTTCACATTCGGCATGGACTGTTTGAAGACAGCACGGTTTTTTCTTATTATACAAAGCCCCTCATTTCTAAGCTGTCTCTCAACGGCACACTGGGGCAGTTTGTTTTCAAAAATCGTAAAGGGAATTCTGTCAGCTCTTACGCCGGTAAGAACAGATTCGACAGCACGTTTTGCGGTCATTTGCATATATCATTTCCTTCAACAACAGCCTGATCCTGAACAGGCAATTCATTTTTTGAGTTTTCCAGCTTGTTTTCCATTCGCTTGGACCATTTTGGGATAAAATAGAAGAACGGCACTCCAATGGAGACGAAAATAACGGCCATAATAAACGCAAAACCATAATTCCCATTGAAGATATGAGTTATTAACCATCCGGAAGTGAACATTAGACTTGACTGAACAAAAATATTACAAGCACCTGCACATGAACAGAATTTAGCAACTTCTGTACGAGCGACTGAACTCATAATAAACACAGTTGCCGCCGGATATACGAAAGCAGTTGCCATCATTGACAAAATATACGCGGCAGTCAGAATCAATGCAGGTCTGATTTGAATATCGAGCAGCGAAGAGGCGGTATGTGAAACCACGCAAGGACAAGCAAAAGAATACCGACAATCATACATTTTGCCGAACCAGCTTTGTCAACAATCCAACCTCCGACGAAATACAGTGTTACCTGCGCCATTGTTCCAAACTGTAATATCGATTTTCCTATCTGCCCCTCAGTAAGACCAAGATTGGCTTTGCCTTGAAGCGGAACATAGTATGCTGCCATTCCCACGCCGCAGACAAGAGCAAACGCAAGGCATGTCGCTAATCTTATCGGGCTGGCAAAACCGACTTTTAGCGTTGACCAAACAACAGGTACAGGATTGAATCTCGGCGGCTCAGAATTCCGAATAGGCGGCTCTTTCACAAAAATCAATGTAAGCGTAGTTGCTACCGCCACAAATATAGCGCCAGTTCTGAAAACAAAACTTTCACCATGCGTATCAACCATCGGCATGAGAAAGAATTGCCCAAACCATGTACCTGCGCAGCCTATAACCATTGAAAGACCGGAGACACGGCCCCAATAACATTTTTTTGAAATGTCGTTCAGAAGGTAGGGATACGTAGTGTATTTAATTTGATTGAAGCTGATATAGAGGGCGTAAACTGCCATACATGAAATCATTGTGGACGCATACGGCATAACGATCATAGCGGTAATCATAAAAGGCAGGCACATAGCCAGAAACGGAAGTCTGCGGCCGTATTTCCATTGCCAGTGATCAGTCAAATGAGAAAAGTAAAGCATCAGCGGCATACCAAGCCAGCCGCCCATCGCCAGTATTGTCGAAATCTGCTGTGCATTCAGACCGACGCCCTCCATGTGCAACGGCATCAAAGTCTGTGCAGTATTCTGTCCAAACAGCGCCGCACAATTGCCAAACAGATACCAAAAGACATTCTTATAAAAAAGTCTTTTATCACTGTAATAAGCTTTTAGTTCCGGCGAATTCTCAACCGCTTCGTGATCTATCATAATGTCATTTTTCCAAAATCCGTTTTTGGTAACTTTCTATTTAATAATATAGAATTTTATATCACCCGGGGCGATTGTGAGTGATATCTCTTCACCCTGCACAAACTTTGCCTGCTTTGTTTTATTACCGCTTTGATCCATAAGGTACAATTCAGATTTTTTGTTTTTACCCCAGGTTGTTTCCGCTGTAAATTTGCAGGACAAAGGTTTATCCGTAATGTTAACCAGTACTACAGCAACGCTGCCATCTTTGTGATTGCGTACAACGCTGTTGAGTATGCCGGGCATTTTCGTTTTGGAATTTTCTGCAGTAGCTTTGAACTCCACAACCGGAACAGATTCGTCAAATTTCAAAGGCCTCAGATATTCGCCGAATCTTAAATAGTCGAGTGAAACATTGGCATAAGCGGTGCATTTAACAAGAAAATTCTTTTCAATTTCGTATTCTTTCTGTGCCAGAAAAATATTCTGACCTTCAAGAAATATTCGTCCAAACGCTGTGCCTTCCAAAAACATAACCGCAGTCTCTCCCATAAACGGCAGCGGATTGCCTTTTTCTGAACGCATTGTTCTGCTGTAACCGAGACTGTAATCTCCCCAAATCACGCGATAGAGAGGAATGTAATCCTGCCAGAGATTCAGAGAATAAAGATTGGTATCGAGCAGATCGCGGAACGCCTCAACGGCGTCTTCACCGCTGAATACTGCGTCTTTATTAATCCTGCGGAGTTCTTTCTTCATCCTCGCGATCAATTCTCGCTGCCCGGCAAGTGCTGTAATGCCGCCGCCGATAGAATGCCCATGCGATGCGCAAAAACATTCGGGCGAGCCTTTGCCGAAACTATCAAGATAAATTCCATCGAAACCCGATTCAACTGCAGACTTTCCTATTTCAATGAGCCTGTCCTGCCACCATTCGGTAAATCTGCACATTGCCAGCGCGCCATAATTGATACCATCCACTCCATACCAGACTTCTTTACCATACTGGTCTCGAGTTACATATTTCCATGCATCCGAAGAACCAGGTGCCTGAGATGGATCAAATCTTATATCATAAATCATTGATTGCACATATGCTTCGACATGCGTGTTCAGTTTTGCAGCTTCCGCGAGAGCCTCGGTCACTCCGGTTTTAAGAGGTAATTTATGACCATGACCTGTGTCCATCAAACCATCCGGCGTTTCTTTGCCCGGATCGAAAGGTGCATACCAAATGGCATTAGCCGGCAAATTCCCTGTCAATTGCTGAACAAAACGCAGATTTTTTATGTTGTTCTCAACCGTTCTGCCCGGCGTGGAAGTTGAAAAGCGATAAGCGATAATAGAATTCTTGAGCCATTCAGGGATGTCCGTTCTGTTAATGAGCAGCCCTTTGCCTGCCCAGGTTTGTTTTGTCCACCACTGTCTGTAAATCCGGGCAGCATCATACCAGTCGCCACTGTACGGACCGGCCGACACATCATACGGCATTTTGAAAGAAATGCCCGCTCGCCCGCGATTATCAGGAAAATGCCTGAAACTCAAAACTGCACTGACACTGTCAGGATAAACAGATTCAGAGAGAGACTTCGAATAACCCTCACCGTCTTCGGCTGCCATATATAATCCGCTCGAAGCCGTTTTATTGTAAACCGCGGTAAATTGAAATTTCGCGGAAGGTCCCGGATAAGGTTGTTCTGTTGTATATTTTGGTGAAGATTTACCGAACTGCATAAGTTTGCCCCGACGATACGGAACAACAATATAATTGTCTTCTGAATCCTGTAAATTAGCAGTATAAGAAATCCGCGGAAATGAAACAGTCCATACACTTGCGCACGGATCATTTGGTATGACATTTATCCGCCATTTGGGAAATTCAGAGTCCGCCCCCAATGTAACATTAACTATCGACTTGCATGCAGATGCGGCGTACGTGATAACAAGCGTACGGCTTTTTTCATTTCCACCAAATTCATAAGAGAATTTTTTGGGTAAAGGAAAAGTTGAAACAGGCTTATTGGTGTCGGGAGCCAGTATTTCCGCCTGCCAGATATGATTCATCCTCTGCGATTTTTCACAAATAATGTTGCCAATCCCTGGTTTTGAAAAAAACTTGAGGTTCCCGCTTTCATCAGAAAAAATAATAGCGACATTGCTGTTGTACAGGCCAAATTCGCCATTCGACTGATATGTTAAAGCTGAACTGCCATCGGCATACTTAAATTCCTCCGCATACCCTAAGGACATTAACAAAAGACACAATATGACAACGTTTTTTCCTGTTGAAGCCATTGAGAAATCCTTTCTGAAATTATTCACAATTTGTAAATGCAGTACAGTTCAGCCACTGATCTAAAAACATATACAAATCTGTGGAATCTGTTTGACAATCTTTATTTAAATCTGTTTTGAAATACCCCCAATCGCCGCAATCCAATAACGATGCCTGCTGTTTTTGCGGTAAAGCCCCCATATACGTACCATCGTGAGCCTGATTGAG
>JAKJEQ010000105.1:7048-7347 GCA_022705345.1 Planctomycetota bacterium
TGTTCTATAATTGACGCGCCTTTGAGTTGCGAACTTGAGAAATTTAAAGTTTTATTTCCAAAACAAACGCCGTGATTATACTTCATTCCAAGATACCAGGTTTTTACGCCAATATCACAGTAGGTTATGATGTTACTGTTGAATATTGGTGCGGTTAGAGAATCTTGGGCACCTTCGATGCGGTTGTATACCCCGCTTCCTGTTTGATTTGTGCTGTACACTGTGTTATGTTCGAATATGTGTTGCCCGTGATTTGCGAGTTGACCATATAAATAAATACCGTAACCATTGGTAAAATC
>JAKJEQ010000106.1 GCA_022705345.1 Planctomycetota bacterium
ATCTTTTGCTGCCAAAGGCTCTTTTCCCGTTCAAACATTTTTTGAGCAAGCTCGATTTTTTCCCTTGCCCCAAGATAGTTTGCTTTATAATCTGCAAGCTCCCTGCTGTGTATAATCGCAAGAACCTCTCCAGCTCGAACTTCATCGCCTAATGTTTTTATTACGGATTTTACAACTCCGGGAATTCGCGGAACTACATGCACCAATTTGTCGCCGTTTAAAGCTATTTCCGCAGGCAATTCTGTGTGCATGCCGACAAGGCCCGCTTCAGCTTTGGCTAATTCGATTCCGAACTGCTTGATTGTCGAATCTTTCAGCCTGATAATGCTCTCGTGTTCATGCGCATCTTCACGGTCATGGTCATGACCATCATCTTCTGAATGCTCATTTGCACATCCTGCATGATCGTCGGCTAAATTATTTTTTGAAATGCTTCCTAATACAAAAATCAAAACAGCGCCGGCGATTAACAAGATAATTTTGTAATTGATGAATTTTTTCAAAATATTATAAACTTTCATTCTCATTTTTATCTTCCTTTAAATTGTTTGCTGCCGTAATCGATTCGATACTTTCTCCGACTAATCCTTCGATATCCGTCTTTGCCTTATGATACGAGACCAGCGTTTCAATATATCCGGTTTGAGCCAAGAAATAAGTTCGCTGGGCATCCAGCACATTCAGATAATCGATTTTGCCTTCGACATAAGCAGTCTGCGAAGCATTGAAAACCTCCCTCGCTCCGGGCAAAATGGAAGTTCTGTATTCTTTGATTTTATCGCTCGAAATTGAAAGGTCAGTGTAAATCCGGTTAAATTGATTCATCACTTCGATACGCGCGGCTTTTTGCAATTCATACGATTTTGAAATATTATATTCCGCTTCCAATTTGCCGCCCTGATTGCGATTAAAAATAGGCAGAGGAATTGAAATGCCGAAAAGAAAAGCGGTATCTCCGGTTTCGTTATAATTGGTTCCCCCACCGCCTAAGCTTATGTCGGGAAGAACTTTGGCTTTTTCCAGTTCCAGCGCAGCTTTGCCCCGGGCGATTTGATTTTCCCATCGTGCCACCTGCGGGCTTTGAGCTATTTTTTCCTTTAGAACAGAAATTTCCGGAACATCAGATACTGCACCCAAATCTCCTGCCGCGTGTTTAAATTTCGGCTCCTCGCTACCCCAGAATGAAACCATTGTTTTTTTTGCGTTCTCTGCATCCTGCAAAGCTTCTTTATATTCGAGCCGTACCATTGACAAAGCAATCGACGCTTTAGTTTTCTCAATCGGCGAATCTTTCCCAGCATCTGCCCTTTTTGCGACGCTTTCGTAACTCGCCTCGGATATTTTGACAAGTTCGGATAGAATTTCGATCTTTTCCTGTAAGGCAAGAAGTTCAAAATAAGATTTGCCGGCGTTGGTAAAAACTTCAAGCCGCTTGGTTTCATAATCCCATCCCGAAAGCTGCTGGTCTATTGAAGCCGCCTGTTTTCTTTTATTTGCCTTATTGCCAAGTTCAATTATTTGAACAAGCTGAATGGTTGTTTCCGCAAGACCAAAACCGGATATGATATTTTCCACTCCTATGTCAAGGGTCGGATTCGGCCAAAGACCCGCCTGCAATTGCCTCGCTTCGGCTGCGCGAATTTCCCATGAATAAGATTTAAGCACCGGATTATGAAGCAAAGTAAGCGCAGCCGCGTCTTTTAAAGTTAATGTATCGTTCGGCTCATCTATAATAAAGTTTTCGTTCGGTTCCATTATAGGTTCCGGCGGAGCTTCAAACACTTTATAGTCACTTGCCAAAGGCCGAGACTGAGGCATTTGAACTTTTGATTGTTCCTGGCAACCGGCCAAGAACAAGGATAATAATACGCTGATTAGCGAATAAAATATCTTCATGAATATTCCTGTAAATAAATAAATCAAGAATCCGGCAAAATATGGTTAGACCATCAGCCAAATTAATGCAAATCAAGCCCGTACAGGCTCGTACAGGAATTTCACGCCAGAAGTATTATTGTCTTTAGAGGATTGTAAAAAGATGGAGAGTCATTGTTAATATAATAATAACAAATAAAATCCGGATCGATATTCTCAGCGAACAATTCTAAAATATCGTTTGCTATAAATTTTTTGCTGATCGAAGTTCGACTATTATTATAGTCTAATATATTCGGAGTTTTTGAAGATTCGGTTTCCGAACAGGAACATTCATTTGATTCGCATTCATCAACTGCGCAGCAGATGGCAGGAACAAATCCGCATATTATGAATAAAATAGACACCAATAAACTGTTTATATACTGTCTTTTCATAAGGTATTCACATTCTAACCAATTTACGAGGAAAAATCAATATTGTTTTAAGCCAAATTGATTAGGTCCCAAATAAACCTATCTTAGCTCTGGTTTGCAGAAGCCATAAAATTAGCCGCAATTTTTAAAGGCCTCGTAACTGGCTCTTGGGTTTGAACTCGCCGCACCAGTAATTTTCTTTTGTAAAAACATAATCATCCGAGACCTTGGGGTATCTGTGACATGTACCGTATTTTACCTCTGATGCTTCCTTATCCCACTCCCAAAATCTGCAGTCTTTGCATGTTTCTAATGGCATAACAAACTCCTTATAATTCGCAGATTTACTGAATATAAACAGTCTGACGTATAGCAAATGTCATTGCCAAGATGTAACAGGCAGTACAGGCCTTAAAACTCATGCTTATCGATTATTCCCCTGATGTAAATCTCTGTTTTTTACGTTTCATCGTACTCCTTTTGCTACAATGTGCGATAATTAAAGTCAAAATGCAAGTTATTTTTGAAAAACAATGCAATTGCATAGGATTGCGTCCATTTTTTAAGGAATTAATTCTAAATCTGCATATTCCTCATATAAATGATAACTTGTTTTTGAAAGCTGAGGCGTCATACTTAACTCAACTTCCTGCAGATAACGGGAATAATTATATCGACCAATCAAAATCTTCCAGCTTGCCTGTGGAGAAAATTTTGCACCATAAGCCTGAAGGTCTTTAATCGGCATCGCCATTTCTGCCGTCCAGCTCTGATCCTTATCATGCCAGTCATTTAATGTTCCCTGAGTTCGGGCCGCAACAGTTAGGCCGGACTTATACTCTTCAAAACAGCTTGGCAATCCTAAATAGCCTCTGCTTGGGAAAAAGAAACTAGTCTTATTTTCTGCAGGTGTTACATAAAGCTCCCAATAATAATTTTCATTTTCAGGTTTCAAAAACAACTCACATACATCGCCCAATTGATAATGATGCATCTGGTCGTCCCTGCCCTGGGCAACAATATCAGAATCAGTAAATGTTGCGGCTACATAGAAGTAATTATCATCCCATGCAAAGCGAGCTTCACCGGCTTCATTCAATTTCCTGGCGGCATCTACAGCATCTTCAGAAATATATAGCGGATAGGATATTGATTTTTTCCAAACCTGCTCATTAAGCATACCATCTATATTGATAGGCTTGTCAGTATAAAAACTTTTGAATGTAACCTTCTTCAAGGAGCCTGCGTTTTCAACACGGCTGCAAGTACAACCTGTTAAAAACAACGATGCGATAATGCATATTATAGGAGATATTTTTATTTTCATATTACTTCGCTGCCTTTCCCATAGTATTATTTCTTCCAGTTTAAAGATACCGCAAATACGCTCCGGGTTGGAACGTCTGTGTATTTCTTTTCAGCCACTCTTAAGGCCAAGCTCGGGTTCATGATCAAAAAATTCTGATATTTGCTTTGTAAATGAAGCATAAATAACATTTTCACTCTGATTGTATAGTTATTTATAACTTCTGGCAATTGAAATTTGTTTTTTCAAAGACCATCTTCATAAGAAAGAACATCAAAACCCTATTATCGCGGATTGAGAGTTCTGAACAATTCCCTCGTGAAAGCACACTTGTATCATTTGTTTCTGAATACTATATTTCACCACAAAAATCCTTAATGTCAAAGCATAAATGCCTCCAGGAAATGGTTCACAAGTTCCTTCATAACCGGAACTTTGATTTCATTTCCCCGACCATAAAACCGGCGGCCTGTCATTCATTGCTGACGCTGGTACTGAAAATGTTGAGGTTAAATGGCTACGAAAAACCATTCGGCGGCAAATGTACCTATCTATGCCTGCGGCCCTGGTGCAGGCTTGATTTTGAATTAATTTTAGACGACAAGTAAGGCGTCTAACCCAATAACGTTAAATTTCAAATATGCCACCGCTATTTTTGTAGAATGAATTATTCTATAGGTTTGGCTGTTGTATTTCTCACTATCAAACGTTCCTGCAATTTTAAAGTTTCGGGAACAATGCGTTCGGGACTTTTCAATTGCTTTATTAATAGTTCCGCGGCGGCCTGTCCCATTTCAGCCGACATCAAATCGATAAAACTCATGCTCGGGCTCATAATATCGCAGGCGTGCTGGTCGCAAAAACAGATAATGCTTAACTGCTGCGGCACAGAAATTCCAAGCGATTGCGCCGCCTGTAAAAGATTCAAAGCCTCCATATGACCGTAAACTATGATTGCGGTCGCCTTGTTCTGCAGGACGGTTTTCTTTATATACTTTATCGCAGAATCGTGCAGGTTTTGATAGGTTTGTTTTGTCGATGGCGGAGTGTCCTCGCCAACCATCGGCTTTAGTCCATAAGCTTGCATTTCATCAAGATATGTCTGATGCCGGTCATGTACGCTGCTGTGACCTTTTAGAAATGCCGGGATAGATATTTCGCTTTTGTTTCCGTCGGCCCACCAATAATCGACGGCTACGCATTGCGGCCCGGCATAAGCGATTCTTTTATGGCCGAGGTCGGCAAAATATTTAATCGCCAGCTTCATTCCATATACGTCATCGGGCACAACATTTGAACCCATTTTTCCTGCCGGCCCGTTTATTACTACATACGGAATATTGAAACGTTCAAGCTCTTCGACTGTTGCCGGATTGCACCTGGCCAAAATAATCGCTGCGCTTATTCGCCACAGGGGCAGTTCGCTTTTATTTGCATGGCGAAGAGACATATCGACCGTAATATCATAATCTTCAAAATCGGAGTCGATGAGGGTAACTATTTTATTTACCGCGGTTTGATATATGTCCCCAAAGTCCCGCAAGGCATGGCTGCCGCCCAAAATATGTATCATCTGTTTGTTCTGTTTCGACAAACTTTGCGCAAGTAAATTCGGCCGATAACCCATTTTGCGCGAAATATCTATGATACGTTCGCGCACCTCATCAGTTACGTTAACGAGTTTGTTATTCAGCACACGGCTTGCGGTGGATTTGCTAACACCGGCAGCTTTGGCTACATCATATAAATTGACAACTTCACGACGCATATAATCATTTATGGTTATTTCACTATTCATAGTATATTTAGTTCTTTATTAAATTCTACTTTTTTCATTTATATTTATAATTCGTTTAGAATTAAGTACTTACAATCTTTTGTTTTGTTTTAGTAACTTCTATTGAGAACTTTTTGCCCTTAACCTGAATGTTAAATTTCATCTTTTTCCATTTTTCAGGAAGTTTCGGAGCTACCGACGGTTTTCCATTTTTAATCGCAAGACCGGCAAACCCGAATATGGCGGCAAGCCAGGTGCCGCCATTCGCTGCGGGATGAGTTCCGCCAATATACAATGTGCCGACATACTTACCTTCAAGGTCAATTGCGGCAGTCTTCATAAAATATTTATAAGCCGGGTCAATCTTTTTCAAATGAGCGGCGAGAATCGAATACACACTTGTGCTCAAACTCGAACCATGCTCGGTTCTGGGTTCATAATAATCCCAGTTGACTTTCTTAACCTTATTGGAATATTCGTTTTTAAATTGGTTTAAAAGCAAGACAACATCTGCCTGCTTGATTATCCGAGTTCTTGCGGCCAAACCATTCGGGCCGCCAAGATACTCGTTAGGCCTGATAATTCTCGATTTCAATTCCTTCAAATTTATATCTTCCAATTTCTGATAACCGTCGAACTGTTCAATAAGTCCGCCGCTTAACGGAATCGGAATATATAATTTTTTCTGAAAATCTTTTATCTTAGCGATATCTTTTGGGAAATTAATTTTGCCTATTATATTTTTATAAACATTGCGGTGTTTTTTGTACAAAAAGTTAAGCGTTTCAAGAGCAACATCCAGAGTATATTTTATCATTCTGTTAGTGTATGGATTATTATTTACTCTCTCATGATATTCATCCGGCGTGGTTACATCAAGGATTTCATAACGGTTTTTAGCATTATTAAAGTAAGCAAAGGAATAATAAAAACGGGCACATTCGAGAATCACTTCCGCTCCGCCTTCGAGCAATACTTTATAATCTCCTGTTGCCTTATAATATTCCCAGATGCCATATACAACATCTGCGCTGATATGAATCTGTTTATCCCGAAAGTAAGTTCTAATCGGCCTGCCGGTAAATGCGTCAACCACATTGTAATGAGTGCATGCTTCTTTGCCTTTATCCTGGCTTTCCCATGCATAAAAAGCGCCTTTATATCCATATTCAATCGCTTTTTGTCTTGCGCCCGGCAAAGAATTAATCCTGTATCTGACAAGATTCCTGGCAATTTGAGGGAAGACATATATAAAAAACGGCAGCATATATAATTCAGTATCCCAGAAAACAGCGCCTTTATAAACCTGCGATGAAAGCCCTCTTGCCGGTATCGAAATTTCGTCTGAATGAACAGGCGCAACAGCCATGAGATGATATATGCTGAATCTTAACGCGAACTGCGCCTTATCATCTCCCTCAATCACAACATCCGCGTTTTCCCATCTCTTATGCCAAAGATTAAAATGGTTTTGATACAATTTTGCATAGCCCTGCGCGATACCGTTTTTCAATGTATCAACGCATGCGCCAGCGGTATTAGTTATGGCGTCGTTAGTTGTAAAAATTGAAACATATTTCGTAAAAGTATATTCCTTCGAGGGCTTTGCTTCGAACTCGATCTGCCTGATTATATGTTTTTTATTTTTATTTATTTTCTGCCTGCCGAAATTTATATCTACAGCTTCTACAGTAGTAATCCTGTGATTCTGTTCGTTTGTTATCGCTTCCAAAATTAAGAAGTTGTCTTTATAAGCGGAAGATATTTTTTTAAGATGCGGCCCGTTGATATCCCAGACATCGCCGTCGATTCCGGTTTCAATCGTAATCTCGCTGTCTTTTGTCGTGCTAACAGAGAATTTCATGCACATCAGATGTAAATCATCAAGCGATACAAAACGCTCGGAGGTTATAGATATCTCATTGACGCCGAATTTAAAAATTGTTTTTCT
>JAKJEQ010000107.1 GCA_022705345.1 Planctomycetota bacterium
AAATTTTTGCGTATGATTCAGTCATTTTATCAGATGGACGACCTGGATATTTCGATGTTACAAAAACTCTTGACCTGCTAGATTCGGCATTAGCAGATATGCCGGATTGTCAGGCGATATTTTTCGATTGCCTCATAGGATTTCTTGGCAACATTGACAATAACTCGAATTCCGAGGTGCGGCAGGCACTTACACCATTGGTTGAACTTGCTGAAAAGCGTAATGTTGCCATTATAGGCATTTCTCATTTTAACAAAAAAATTGACTTGGATGCAAAAGACAGGGTAATTGGCTCAAGTGCATTTGCCGCCGTAAGCCGCAGCGTCTGGGCAGTAATCCTTGACAAGGAGTCTCTATCTGATAATCCTGCAAGGCTCGTTCTTCCAGTAAAAGCAAATTACTCAATAACTCCGAGCGGACTAAGGTATACGATCATGGACGGAGCTGTAGCTTTTCAGGCGGAAGCAGTTCAGGTCAATATTGATGAAGTCATTGGTAAAAAGAAAACCTCTCGTCAGGCAAAAGCGGTCGATGAAGCGGGAGCCTGGATCAAATCGAAACTTGATGGCGGGATAGCCATACCATCAAAAGAGATGCTAGATGAGGGGATAGAACGGGGATTCTCAGAGAATGCCTTGAGGAAAGGGTTAAAAAAGATAGGAGGTCGTAGCTGGAAACCAGGATGGAGCGATGAGTGGGTCTGGCAATTATCCACAGATGGTACAGAGGAAGATGGAGAGTGAGAGAGTGTTATTATATATATTCGGCGAAATTCGGAGATCTTCGCATTTTTACGCAAATAATCGAACTTTCATTACCATCTTCGGCTGGCGCGTCAAAAACTCGAAGATTGCCGAAGTTCTCCGAATTTTTACATGGTTATAACGCAAAGCGATAGGTTCGGTTTATGGGATTGTTCTTTAAAGTATATTCAGAATTATATGAATCTAAGGATCAGCATGTTTGATTCAACCTCTCAGAAAGAAAACCAAGCTATGGCAAGTCCCCTCAAAAATCTATTCTGGTGGGATTTGCTGATGGCGTTCTGGATTCTTGCCGAGGATTACAAATTTGAATGGGCGAAATCTTTTCCAGATCGCATTATCAGTCTGGATATTAATTGGCTAAAAAGTGCGATGAATCAGACTTTCCATCAATTAAATCCCGAAGACCAGACTTTATTGTGCAAAGAGTATGAGGATTTTCTCAGATTGGACAAAGTCTGTAACTGGAAAAAGATGTGCAAAGGTCATGAATATATCGCAATTATCTGTACGCAAAATTTTCGGCATGTGCGTTTGAAAAGAAGTGTCCTTGCGTGGTCATTGAAGGAAGCAAAAGCAAAATTAAAACTGTCATCATCAGAAATCTTGGTGGGCTGGAAGAGACCATGGGAATCAGAGTATATCAATGAACAACAAACAAGCGGCGAAATAACATTTTAAATTTAATTTTTTAAGAGAATAACCGATGCATCTGAAATAGCAAACGTAATACGACCGATTAATTCAGCAGCTAAACAACTTGCCGCAGGGTCGCACACGTTGGCACACTTTGCGACGTTTAAGAAAACGTAAGGAAGTGTACCAGCAAAAAAACATTTCGCAACCTGGCGCAGTGTGGTGCGTTTGTACAAAAAAAAATGGTTCCTTCGCCGCGAAAAAGTTTTTCAATGGCCGCGGGAACGGTAGATAGATAAATGACATTCGGTCGACAACGACATTTTTTTTGAGAATTGACGAAAATGTTTGTTTTTACATTGAAAATGCAGCTTTTTAGCAGAATTGACTTGATGAGTTTGAAAAATTAGTGCTCATGTGTGACACCTTTGAAAGGGTTGAATTTATGTCAACAGTATATCGAAAAACTTATACGCAGCCTTTGCCCAAGAATACCCAGATTGTCGAACGCAATGGCCAGAAAATGGCCATGTGGGTAGATGGTAAAGGCAGGAAACACTTTGACCAGATTACCACCGGTAACAAAGGACAGACTAAAATAATCCGCTATAGTCCGACATATCTTGCACAATTCAGAGATTCAGACGGACGAATGGTAATCCAATCTACCGGCTGCAGAGATGAACAGGCAGCAAAGCATGTGCTGGCCGAACTTATTAAACGGGTCGAACATGTTAAAGCTGGTATTATTTCCACACAGCAATGCCGGACTGCCGATCATGCAAAATTAGGACTGCACGAACATATCGATACATATCTTGAGCATCTTCAGGCCAAGACTGTCAGGGGTAAACGCGTATCTGTTGCCCACAGGATAAATGTAAAAAGGCAATTAGAAAAACTTATAAATGATTGTAAATTTAAGAGACTCATCGATATTACTCGTGACAGCATGGAACGATGGATGAATAACAGTGAAAAAACTGGGATGGGAGCGCGTACCAGAAATACATACAGAGCGGCGATTGTCGGATTTGCCAATTGGTGCGTCGAAACAGATAGAATGGCCGCTAATCCCTTATCAAGGCTGTGTGCTGCCGATGAACACGCTGATAAACGAAAACAACGCCGGGCGTTAACGGAAGAAGAACTTAATAGATTATTCACCGCCGCCAAACTCCGCCCTCTCGCTGAATATGGCCGCAAATCTCTGCCATTACCCGCTGAGAAAAGAAAAGGGCATAAGTCATGGCACAAAGAACCGCTTGTTTTTGAAAAACTCGAAGAATTGGCAAATACAGGCAGAGAGGTCTTAAAAGATAATCCCGATTTGATATCTGAAATGGAATGGCTCGGCTATGAGCGATCATTAATTTATAAAGTTCTTGCCCTGACCGGTCTTCGTAAAAGCGAACTTGCCAGTATTACCATTGGTCAGGTCTGGCTGAATACTAAGCAACCGTATCTCGAACTTAAAGCCAAGGATGAAAAGGCTGGTCGAGGAGCACAAATCCCACTTCGAAATGATCTCGCTTCCGAGATTAAACAATACATGAAAGACAAACTCTTGCGATTACAAAATGAATCGAAGAAAAAAGAAAATGCCATACCCGCTCATCTTCCTGCTGCCTTACCGCTGTTTGATATGCCTGATTCAATGGTTGGTATATTTGATAGAGATATTGCCGCTGCCGGAATTGCAAAAGAAGATGAACGCGGCCGAACGCTTGATGTTCATGCGCTGCGACATACCTTCGGAACGCATCTGAGCAAAGCCGGTGTAGCGCCTCGTGTGGCCCAAGCTGCAATGCGGCATTCATCGATTCATCTTACGATGACTGTTTACACAGACCCAAGCCTTCTCGATGTCGCCGGAGCAATTAATGCATTGCCAAAATTTCAAGCCGCCTCTACGAATAATAGCAAGATTGCATAAAACCTGTAGACCATTGGCCTATCGCACCTTGGGGTTATATGTTTACGGACAATCTCAGCCGGTTATCCCAGCATCTTAGCTGCCATTTCCACAGTTAATGCCGAAGGCTTTAGCTGTCCTTTAACAGGTTTAACATTGTTTTGCTCACTCATAAAAATCTCAACATTCTTCAAAATAATTGTTTATTTCGCTTGGCTTATGCGAAAAAACATGGCCTGATCCATGCAACATAGATTCGAAAGGATAAAAAATGACAAACGTAAAAGACGAACATAAGAAAGCACGATTCGACATCGCAAACTTGCTCGGATGGTTTGAATGCGAATTACAAAAAGAAACAAATACCGGCTCGCCAGTTGATGCCCTGCGAGAATTAATAAGGGCATTGGCACTATTTTCCGGTATATCGGAAAAACAAATAAAAGAATCGCTCGAAGACTTAATCCACACAAATGACGAAACCAAAAACGAAAGGACAAGCAAATGAAGATCGAAATCACAAAAGGCAAATACAAAGGAATTCGCGGCAGAGTTGTTGGAGTCTATACAGATGGCCGCTACGACATCAACGTCATCAAACCGAAACCCAGACAACCAAAAATGATGGTCGTAAAAGTTAACATTTGCAAGGAGATATAAGTTATGAAAGTTAAAACTCTTACACTTGAAGGTGAAACCGGATACACAGCAAAAATAACACGCGATAATCCCACCGAAGGATTGGAATGTATCATGTGCGAAATCGCCGACCAAACCGGTAAACGAGTTTCGGTTCACCATGTATCCAAAAACGACAAAGAAGACCAATGGACTATGGCCGAGTGCATCCAATACCATCTTGATGGATGCCCTGGAACACATTCGATGATTTATGATTTTTTCAGGTATGTTCTTTTTTTTGCAGAATAAGGAGATTTTAAAATGAATGAAATGATGATGGAACAAATTATTGCAGATGCATTGATAGAACAGGACGAGATTATCTCGACACAAACTTTCGAAGCTGCCTGTGTTCTTACAAGAAATAATGGTCTTGTAGTTAGAACAGAAGATGGCAGCGAATTTCAAATTACTATTGTTCAAAGCAAATAGAAAATTATTTTTAACGAAAGACCAGCTATAGAGAGTCAACAATAAAATAACAAAATTTTTCATAAAGCTCTTTGACAAGTGAAGATTCTCAGGATTTAGGATTATAACCTTTAGGAATATAGTTCCTGCGGTCGGTCATAATTCGCCAGACTACATGGCAAAGTTTTCGTGCTACAGCCGTAACCGCGACGAACTGATGTTTATGCTGACGTTTCTTTTTAAACCAGAAGTCTCGCAAATCACCTTCCTGCTGCAAGGCACGGTACGCCATTTGCCATAAAGTTTTGCGTAAAAACGGTGAGCCGCGTTTGCTTATATGACGCTGTGGTGCATCATATTGCCCGGTCTGGAAGACAGTAGCATCAAGTCCTGCAAAAGCAACAAGCTGTGATGGCTGCTTAAAAGTTTCAATAGGGTCAACTTCGCCATAAAGGCTTACAACACTCAAAGGCGTTGCTCCCGGCAGCGTAAACAGATATTGCGGCAGTTGCTCTGACAATGTTGTTATCTGTGTTTCAAGACTGTCATAAACCGGTTCCAATGCGGCCATTTGATTCAACATACAATTAATTGCGGTACCGATGCCCTCGTGGCCACGCTGCATGCCGACAGAGGTTTGTGCAGCATCACGAATTTGCTGTGCTTTAAGCTGTCCGAATCTGCCATGCGAACTTTTGTGAATCAGTTCCGTCAGTTCATCATTATCGAACCGCAGTATATTCTGCGGTGTTGGAGCAAGATGCAGCAACGTCCGTCCAGTTTTTCCAAATGGATTGGTAAATAGTTGTTCATATTCCGGCCAGACAGGATGAATACGAGACCACAGTAATTGCTTAATACGCGTATATTGCTGAACCATTGAATATCGCAAACGCGTAAGCTGCCGGCAGGTCATTGCCAGCTCGCCAGGAATGGTAGCAGGTTTGTAATTGCCGCTTCTGATTAATTGTGCGATATGGGCAGCATCATACTTATCGGTTTTGCATTTGCGTATGGCCTGTGCAACCTGACGAGCCGTCTGGATAGGATTGAGTACGACAACAGTATATTTGCAGCGAGTTAAGAAGTCATGCAAACTATACCAGTAATGTCCCGTTGCTTCCATGCCAATCAGCACAGATGACGCTTTTGCGGTATCTTTGAGGCGGTCGATAAGTAGCTGGTATCCATCGGCGGTATTGGCGAATGAGGTTGGCCGGATACATTGCGAGCCGTCTCTGTCGATAACACAGACAACGTGCTTTTCCTTTGCGATGTCGATACCGCAAAAATGTGTAAATTTTTTTGAAACTGACATAAGGCAAATCCTTTCAATAATTGTGTTCAGATTTAATCCCTGCAACCATTTGGCCCGCGACCTCATTAGTGATACGGAGCGTTCCCTGATATCGGGATTCCAACCAGCTCATACGCGGCCATCCATCAAGGCCAGGGAACAGCGGTCTTTCGTGCGAGGCTTAGACCTCAAGGAAAATTTCACTGCTTAACCCCTGAACAATTCATCTGATATTTTTTGAGTTATTTGCTTTGAGTAGTCCGGTGCTTCATCTTTGATAGGCAGAATTTGATAATATCCATTTGGTGAAAGCATCGAATAACCTTCAAACGCGATTAATTTCATATTGATAAGGCGGTCTTTTGCGATTTCAAATTGGTTATAATCCAGCGAAACAGCTTCACAGATTTTTTCCTTACGATAAAAACTGACACCGTTTTTATCGGCAGCCAGTACAAGGAAAAGATACAACCCCATATCGTGGTGCGTCATAATGTTAATGAAGCCATTTCGCATAAGACGATGGTCGATCCATGCAAAAGAACCATTGAAGTTTCTGATATTTTTGGGTTGCGGTATATGATAATTTTTCATAGTATTGTTTCCGTGATATTTTTTCATACGGCCGCCCCCATCGTCCCGCCCGCTTGATGAACTTTAAAGAAAAAAAATAAAATATCACATTTGGGACAAAAATTATCAAGGGCGGCTTTTTTCATTTCTGAGAATCCTTCGAATAAGAAAAACCAAACCGGCTTATCAGCCGGAAGTAAAAGTGTATCAAAATACAGAGATTTAGCTCTTTCAGAGCTAAGTAAAAGCAGATTAATCCGTCGTGGATTAGTCGCAGAATTATTAACTCTACTATATGAGGAAAACGCTGTGACCGCTGTTCAAACAACTAAATCATTCGTACCCAAACTCCGTCATCACAAGGCAACTGACCAAGCATATGCGGTTTTTAACGGAAAAGCCGTATATTTTGGAAGGTCGGATGATCCGCAAAGTGAGCAGAAGTATTTCCAGTTTGTCGCTGAGTGGAGAGCGAGCGGAAAGTCGCCTCTCGCTCTAACAGATGAAATTACCATTGCATAACTGATAGCACAATTCTGGACGTATGCCCAAGGGTATTATCTGCGTGCAGATGGAAGTAATACACATGAATTGGAAAATATCAAATTAGCAATGCGGCCATTAAATATGCTTTACGGCTATACACCAGTTAAGGATTTTGGGCCGAGAGCTCTTATGGCGGTACGGCAAAAAATGATTGAGCAAGGAATTTGTCGAACCAGTGTCAATAAAAGGATTGGCAGAATAAGATTGATGTTTAAATGGGGTGTTGCAAATGAACTTGTGCCGGCCAATATCTTTTCAGCCTTGCAGGCTATAGCGGGACTTAGAAGAGGACGAAGTGCAGCGAAAGAAACCGACCCGGTAAAACCTGTGCCGCAGGAACATATAGATGCAATCCAGCCGTATGTTTCC
>JAKJEQ010000108.1 GCA_022705345.1 Planctomycetota bacterium
CATAAATTATAATGTGTGTTATCATTTATTAAATAATGAGTTATATAAATATCATTATCAAAATCGGTCAGTTTAAGGCGGTTAATAAAACGCACAATTATAGCAGATTGTTCGATTTATGTCACGAAACAGTTTAAGCTTGATTGCCTGACACAAAGAGAAATTAAATCGCTTAGAGATGGTTCAAAGAGGAAGCAATGATCAAAAGCCGGTTGACTTTAACCGGCTTTTTTCATTCAGCCGTAAGCGCAATAGAAGTTTTTTCAAGTTCTAAAAGATTGTGAACTTGAAGAAAATCATCAAACCGGTTTACGAATGCATCCACAACAAGCGGATCGAAATGCCTTCCGCGTTCCTCCTTGATCATTGTAAAAGCAAGCTCCGGCCTGAATGCGAGTTTGTAAACGCGCGAACTTGTCAGGGCATCATAAACATCCGCAAGGGCTACGATCCTTGCTGATAACGGAATCTCCTGCTCTTTCAATCCTTCCGGGTAGCCGCCGCCGTCATATCTTTCGTGATGATATTTGGCTATATCCGCTGCCATTTCCAAAAAGCTTTCCCCTATTGATGTTCTTATAGTGCTGCCAAGCGCGTCTGCTCCGATTATAGAATGCTGTTTCATTATTTCGAATTCTTCATCGGTAAGGGTTCCCGGCTTTAAAAGTATATTGTCGGGGATTCCGATCTTGCCGATATCGTGCAGCGGACTGGAGCGATAAAGATTTTCCAGGAATTTGTCATCTATCCATTCTGAATAGGCGCTGTTTTTCAATTCCTCTGCTAATATATGTGAATAACTGCGGATTCTTTCAAGGTGTTCCCCTGTTTCAGGATCCCTTGATTCCGCAAGCGATGCAAGCACAAAAACAGCGATATCGCGAGTTTCCGAAATTTGTGTCGTTCTCTCCTTTACTAATTTGTCAAGATTGTTAAGAAGTTCCCATTTCTCCGTCAGCGAACAAGCCATTTGTCTCACCTCGATATTATCGAATGGTTTCTTCAAGATCAGGAACCGTTCAGTTTGTCCCAGCCTGCCCGCTATTTCTGACCAGGAATGGTCTGAGTAGGCGGTGCAAATTACGACCTGGAGCGAAGGTTGAACTTTCCACAGTTTTTCAATCGTTTCAAGACCGTCCCAATTAGATTCCATTCGCATATCCACAAAGGCCAGTGCATAAGGTTTACCCACCCTTGAGGCCTCAACAATTTTTTCAAGAGCATCATGCCCATCAAAAGCACAATCTACTTCGAATATTTCGAAAATCGGGTTCGTAGTTTCGCAACCACCCCCGAAAACCGCTGCTCGTGCGATATCCAAAGAAGCAGTTTGACCTGTATCAGAAAGAATACGTCTGAAATCTTCATGTATCGACGCTTTATCGTCTACCACAAGTATTCTCTTATTTTTTAATTCATTAACGGCTTTCATTTTTCACCTCAATTTCAGCCAAAGGAAGCTCAAGTGTGACTGTTGTTCCCTGATTAATCCCTTTGCTTTGAACGTTTATGCTGCCGTGTAAGTCTTTTGCGGTAAGCATGCAGCTATGCAGTCCAAAGCCGTGTCCCTCGGGTTTTGTTGTGAATCCCTGTTTGAAAATTTTTGTTCTATCTTCTGGTTTTATGCCGATTCCGTTGTCGGTGATTTCAATTCTGATTTTTTTGCTGTCGGTTCTTCTGGTCGAAATCGTTAAAATCTTAGGCTCATTCGGACTTTCTGTAAGTGCCTGTTGAGCATTGTCAATTATACTTACAAATATCTGAAGCAGGCGATGTTTGTCTATGGTCACTTTTTCTAAATCTCCATATTCCCTGATAACTTCGATTTTAAATCGTTCCAGCCCAGCATTGTTTATTTCAATCGCGTTTTCGATTATTTCCGAAATTTGAACCAGGTCTCTGTGCGTTTCATTCATAGTATATAACTGCTGTGATTTAATTATTTCTTTTACCTTCCTTACATTTTTTATGAGCGAATTCAGGTTATCGGTTATTTCTGTTTTTCGTTTTACAAGATGTTCCGCGGCTTCGAACAAATATGCAGGTATATGTTTTCCCTGCGGATCGTTAGAAAGAAAATCCGAAATGTTTCCACTATGTTGCACCACAATGTTTGCGAGTTTTTGCAGATTTGATATTTCAGAGTTAACGATTTTTTCGCTGACAATTTCCGCTGATACGTTGATGCTGTTGAGTACATTACCGACATTATGCAAAACATTCGCGGCTACTTCTGCCATTCCCGCTCTGTGAGCGGCTTCCATTAGCTTTTTATATGTAAGTTCAAGCTGTAGATTCACTGTTTCGAGTTTCTTTTGAGAATCTTCTGCTTTTTGCCGAGCTGTATGCATCTCGTTTTCGTATTTGAAAATCCGTTCTGCAACGCTGATTCGGCTGTGGAATACATCTTTGTCGATGGGTTTACTCATAAAATCATCTGCTCCGCTGGTAAGAGCCGTCACTATATCGCAATTCTCGCTCTTTGAAGTCAGAAATATTATATAAGTGTATTGGCCGCTGAGCGAACGGATGTGTTTACACAGCTCCAGACCGTCCATTCCCGGCATTATCCAGTCTATCAGGACTATTTCCGGTTTTTTGGACAGAATTTCTTGCCACGCATTGCTCCCGTCACCTGCTGTCAAAACTTCATATCCCCAGCTCTGCAAATGGTTCTTCAGCACAATCTGGGAGGTGGCATCATCTTCTGCTATAAGCACTTTCATTTAAGTTGTATCGGCGAAAAAAACTTGCTACTTTTTGACATATTTAGGCAAAAGAACGGTTTTTTTATTCGAAACTAAATTCAAGAAACTTGGGAGAAAAGTCCGAAAATATATGTATCTAAAGGCCTTTTTGGAAATGATACTATGGCAGAAAATAATAAACAGCTTAATGATGACCGGCTTTTCAGCAGGAAAAAGACGCTTTTAACACCCCAGCAATACGCATCCAGCCAGGGAATTTCGTCCGGCGTGGTGGAAGAATGCGCAAAACTGGGCGTTGTACAGATAAGAAGACATAAGAATAAGACATTTATTGTCGATTTACCTCTCGATGCGGCAAAATCGGCAAAACAACAGGAAGAAACAAGAGTCGAGCCAATCAATACCTTCCAGCAGGCCCAGCGAATATCAGGAATCATTAACAAACTTGTCAAGCCGACTGTCCAACAGACAAAATCAGCCCAAAAAGTGACCAGGCCCGAAGTAGTACAAAAACCGGCTGCGCCAATTCCAGACCTGAAGATATTTGCGCAGGAAGAAAATATAGCGCCGGCAATCAAACATGAAAAGTTTAATCCTGTGCCGGTCGAATTTAAAATATCAACCGGCAGAAAAATCCAGGATGCGCTTACTCTGAGCACACGCGGAAAACTCGTTTTCGCGTTTTTGGCCCTTGCACTTGTTATAACAGCGGCTGCAATGGTATGGTTCGGAATGCAAAATAATGCGCAACAGAAAAGACTTGAACAGGCCTATGAAAATATAGGCAAACTGGTAAACGAAAATGAATTGACAGCACGCAAGGCCAAGATGCTTGAAATGGACAGCGCTAACTGGAAGGCCGAAGCACAGCAGGGCCAACAGTCAATCGCAAGTCTTGAAATCCAGCTTGTTCAGACCAAAGAAAAACTTGCCGAAACACAGGAAAATCTCTCAAAAGTTCAGGAAGATCACCTTCAAACTCTTAACCAAATCAACGAACAACTAAAAGAAATCACCGCGGACACAACGCAAACTGAACAGAAGTAACTGCAGGGTATGCAAACGCGATCTGACGAAAAAACACGCAGGTTTTTTCGTGCGCAAAATTTGTTTTTACGCTATAATCAAAATCAGTTTATCAGCATTCGTAAAAAGGTTTTTTATTACTCATCCTAACAGGTTTGAAACAATCTTTTTACTTGTCATTTCATCGGGGGAATACTATATTAATTTTGTCAGAATTATAATTTAAGGATGAAAATGGGACATACATTTATAAATCAATTACAGCCGGGGACGACAATCGATGATGTTTATATGATTAGCCAGCCGATTTTAAGGAGTACGACGAGGGGGGACTTGTATATCGCGATGTTTGTGGGCGACAAGTCGGGACGGGTCAACGGCAGGATTTGGCAGGCGACGGAAGAACTTTTCAATTCGCTGCCGAAAGAAGGCTTCGCGCATATCAGGGGCAGGAGCGAACTATATCAGAATGCTATGCAGATTGTTGGAGATCGTATTTCTGCTGTTCCGGCGGAGAAGGTCGATATTAACGATTATCTGCCGAGGACGGAAAAAGATATAAAACAGATGTGGGACGATACTGTAAAGATCGTTTCTGAAATCAAAAATCCTTTTTTGAAGTCGCTTGTAAATCAATTTGTGAATGATAAAGAGATGATGAAAAAGTTCTGCACAGCGCCGGGCGGGACTGCGAATCATCACAGTTATATCGGCGGACTTTTGGAACATACCAATAATATGCTTAACGCGGCCAAGGCAATTATGCCTTTGTACCCGCAGCTTCAAAAGGACCTTGTTCTGGCGGGGATATTTCTGCACGATATGGGAAAGACCGAAGAACTGACTTATAGTATGGCGTTCGGTTATTCTGACAGCGGCCAGCTTCTGGGGCATATCGTACTTACCGTGAATATGGTTGAGAAAAAAGCGGCGGAACTTGAGAATGTAAACAGAGAAATTATTGAGAGCCTTGAGCATATAATTTTAGCACATCACGGGCAGTATGAATTCGGCTCGCCGAAACTGCCGATGACTGCCGAGGCGTTTCTTGTTAGTTTTCTTGATAATATTGACGCCAAGATTAACCAGGTTACGGGCAAGATCGAGAGCGAGCCGGGAGACTCGAACTGGACGGCGTTTATCAAAGGGCTCGATTCGAAAATTTACAGGAAGAAAGTCGTTGATTAAGACGCAGATTTACACTGCCGTTTTTAGACACGGATTAACACGGAACACTGTGTAAAAAATTGATGGAGGCGATTATGGCGAATTTGCTGAATATTAAGCCGGACTATGTTGTGACCCAAAGCGGATGGGGGCAGTCGCGGAAATATCTTTATGAGAGCGGGATGCTTTTTAAGGAATTTACGTCGAAGATGAAAATCGGGAATTGTCCGCTGGTGCATTTTACGATGGGGATTTGTCCGGAGACCGGCAAGCGAATCTGGGCAAAGGGGATTATAGCTGTCGGCAGGAAGGCAATCGGCGTTATCGCGATAGGGCAGTTGTCGCTTGGCGTGATTGCAATCGGGCAGTTATCTATCGCGCTGGTTTTCGGTTTGGCGCAGTTGAGTATCGGGGGAATTTTTTCGATCGGTCAAATTGCGGCAGGAGCGATTGCGATAGGACAATTTTCATTTGGATATTATGCGCTGGGGCAAATTGCATTCGGCAAATTTGTCTGGAGCCTGAAAGAGAAAGATTTCGAGGCTGTGAATTTCTTCAAGAGTTTGTGGGGAATGATCAAGGGATTGGTCGGATAAAGTTTTGGGCATTTGGGATGACCCCGTCATGGTGATGACGGGGCTAACCGGAAAATATATTTACACGCTGAAGCGCTGGATGTTCGCGCCGACCGCGTTTAGTTTTTCTTCAATTTTTTCATAACCCCTGTCAATGTGATAAACACGATTAACGATCGTTTCGCCATGCGCGGCCAGAGCTGCGACAACGAGCGCCGCCGAGGCCCTTAAATCGGAGGCCATGACGGGGGCGGCAATCAGTTTGTCAACGCCGCTGACGATTACGTGCGGGCCTTCCTTGCGCAGGTTTGCGGCCATTCTGCTTAGTTCGGCGACGTGCATGAATCTGTCGGGGAAAATCTTTTCAGTGATGACGCTGTTTCCTTTTGCGAGGCAAAGACAGGCCATGAACTGCGCCTGTAAATCTGTGGGAAAGCCGGGATAAGGAAGCGTTGTTATATCGGTTGCTTCGATGTGGCCGTTGCAGGCGATTTCGCAGCCATCGGCGGTTTCTTCTACGGCGATTCTCATACTGCGAAGTTTGTCCACTGCGGCCATGAGGTGGTCGAGACGGCAATTTTTGAGTTTTAATCTTCCCCGTGTTGCGACGGCGGCGGTTAGGAAAGTACCCGCTTCGATTCGGTCGGGGATGATGGAATATTCGATTGGTTTTAATTCCTTGACGCCTTCGATGGTTAGCTGCGGTGAACCGATGCCGGTGATTTTCGCGCCCATTTTTACGAGGCAGTTGGCGAGGTCGGTAACTTCAGGTTCGCAGGCGGCGTATTCGATGACGGTTTTTCCTTTTGCAAGAACTGCGGCTGAAAGAACGTTTGCGGTGGCAAGGACGCTTGAGCCGAATGGGCCGCCGAGGAATATGTTTGCGCCTTTGAGGCCGCCGTTTGAATGAGCGACGATGTAACCGTTCTTTAGTTCGATTTTTGCGCCCATTTCCTGCAGGCCGCGAATGTGAATGTCAACAGGACGATAACCGATTGCGCAACCGCCGGGCATAGAGACCTGGGCTTTTCCGCAGCGAGCGAGAAGGGGGCCGAGGATACAAATGCCGGCGCGCATTTTTCGGACGATCTCGTAATCGCCGAAAGGATTGTCGACTGATGTTGTGTCGATTACGGTTGTGTCGTTTGCGACTTCGGTTTTGCAGCCGATGGAGTCGAGAAGGCGGCACATGACTTCGATGTCGCTGAGGTTCGGCAGGCCGTGAAGAATATTTTTTCCGCCGGCCAGAATTGTCGCGGCCATAATCGGCAGAGCGGCGTTTTTTGAGTTGCTGACTGTTATAGTGCCATCAAGCTTTACGGGGCCAGTTATTTTGAAGACATCCATTGCCATAATTTATAATCCTTGAAAATATCTTTAATGTCTGATACTAACAATAAAATCAGATAATGCAATATCAGGAAAGCAAATGGAAAAATATTATAATATTTTTTTTGTAGTTTCGCTGGCAGTCGGCGGAGGGATGCTGGTTAAGTGGCTTGCGGAGACGCGATTCGGGACAAAATCGCTCGAAAGTGCTGGTCATCGGCAGAATTTTATGCCTTATTATTTTCCTTTTGCAGTGCTTTTCGGTTGGCTTGTTTTGACGGCGATTGGGTCGAGCGCAGCGGGGAGTTTGACTTCGAAGATGACGGACTGGCGGCAGAAATTCGCGATGTTCTCAGTTTTTTTTGGGATAGA
>JAKJEQ010000109.1 GCA_022705345.1 Planctomycetota bacterium
GGGCGGTTGTATTATTCGCTCGGCATTTTTGGGCGATATCAAAAAGGCATTTACAAAGAATCCGAATCTTGTAAATCTGCTCCTTGACCCGTTCTTCTTCAGAGCTGTTAAAAAATCGCAATTCGCATGGCGAAGAGTTGTTCGTGCTGCGGTCGATTTGGGAATTCCAATGCCGGCGATTTGTTCGGCTCTTACATATTATGACGGATATAGGGCTGAAAGATTACCTGCGAATCTTTTGCAAGCACAAAGAGATTATTTCGGCGCTCATACTTACGAACGAGTTGATAAACCTCGCGGCGAATTTTTCCATACTAACTGGACAGGCCGCGGCGGAACAACCAGCGCTTCGACTTATGTTGTTTAATTGAAAAAAAGTCAACAGTCAGAGCCATGAGCGTCAGCGATTGGCATATTTAATACACAGACAAAAGCCCGCATTCAATTTTCGTTTGCGGGCTTTTTGCTAATTTGAACAAGCGATTATATTGCTTCGATTGTTGAAGGAGGTTTCGTTGCGATATTGTACGTAACGCTTACCACCCCCGGAACTTTGTTTGTGATTTCATCGGCAATTTTTCGCAATGTCTTATATGGCAGATTAGTCGGCGTCGCCGTCCTTGCGTCAACGCTGTCCCAGCAGCGAATTTCGATTTGCTGGCCGAAATCACGTTTTCCATTTCGCATACCTGTTACGCGGTCTTGATGAAGAATCGCCATATATTGAAACGCCTTAATTTTTTTCAAGGCCTTCTCTACGATAACCGTAGCCATGCGGACGGTCTCAATTCGCTGAGGAGTTATTTCACCGATAACCCGAGCCGCAAGTGCCGGCCCCGGAAATGGTATCCGCGCGAACAATTCATTCGGAAGCCCCAGAGCCTTGCCCGTTTTTCTCACACCATCCTTGCGAAGCTGAATCAAAGGCTCAAGTATGCGGTAGCCGAAAGTTTTTTGAGGGTCGATGCCTAACTGCTCGAACACATTATGCTGGCGTTTGATGCCTGCCGCGGTTTCATCTACATCTGTCAAAATTGTTCCCTGAAGCAGGAATTTCGCTTTGCTTTTCTTCACGATTCGACCGAAAACTTTTTTATAAAATGTCTGAGTGATGGCCTCGCGTTTTTCTTCAGGGTCGGTTATCCCTTTCAATGCCGCAAAAAATTCTTTTTTCGCGTCGATGATTTCTATTTTTACTCCTAATTTTTTGAAAAGGGCGGCCACTCGCTCGGCCTCGCCTTGCCGCATAAGACCGTTCTCGACAAAAACTGTTTTTAGATTTTTGCCCAGCGCCTTATGTCCGAGCATTGTAACAACCGATGAATCGACACCGCCGGACAAAGCATTGATGGCCGTTCCATCGCCGACAAAGTCCTGTATTTCTTTTACCTTTTGTTTGATAAATTTCGCGGTATTAAGCTGCTTTGCCGTAATTTCTTTTATCATTGATATTCCTTTATCTTTAAATTAGTGTTTGAAGTGGCGTTTTCCGGTGAAGACCATTGCGATCCCGAATCTATCTGCCGCCGCGATAACCTCATCGTCTTTCTTTGAGCCGCCCGGCTGGATGATACATGCGACTCCGTTTTTGGCCGCCTGTTCGACATTGTCCGCAAACGGGAAGAACGCATCGCTGCCCATCGCGCAGCCTTTCGGATCCTCGGCCGAATTTTTGAAAGCAATAAATCCCGACTCAACTCGGTTCATCTGGCCTGCGCCGACGCCGATGAGTCTTCTGTCTTTAACGAGAGTTATCGTATTGCTCTTTACGTGCTTAGCACAAATCCACGCGATTCTCAGGTCTTCGAGCTGTTCTTTGTTTGGTTTTATTTTCGTTGGATAACTCAACAATGCAGGTTCCCATCCAACGAGATCTCTATCCTGCAGAAGCATCCCGCCTACGATGCATCGAACGTCAAATTCTCCACAATCGATTTTTGTCCTGTCAATTTCCGCCGTGGACATCAGCCTTACTCGTTTACCCCAAGGCTTCAATGTGCGGATAGTCTGAACCGCGTCGTCATCAAATCCCGGTGCGATGATAACTTCGGCAAAAAATCCTGCCGCGCCTTTTGCCTTGCCGAACAAAGAATAGGATTCCATAATTGTTGTCGCAAGTGCTTTATCAACTTTTCTGTTCAATGCGATGATTCCGCCGAACGCGCTGACAACGTCCGTTTCATACGCCTTCTGATACGCTTTATGAATGTCGTTATCAATGGCACAGCCGCAGGGATTTAAATGTTTGACTACTACTACTGAGGGTTCTGAAAATTCCTTTACAAGCTCAAACGCCGCGTTGACATCGAGCAGGTTATTAAAGCTGATTTGAGTTTCATCTTCCATTATCTGCGATGAAGAAACATTTACTTCTGCGTTTGCCGGTAGCTTATAAAATGCGCCTTTTTGATGGGGATTTTCGCCGTAACGCAGTTCCATTGTTTTGGCCAGAGAAATACTTACTCTTTCCGGGAATCGTATGCCTGCCTGTTTGTTGAGATATTTCGAAATAGCCGCATCATAGCTCGCGGTCAGGCCGAAAGCGATTCGAGCAAAATCGCTCCTGCTTTTTCCGCTTATCGACCCGCCTGATGTTTTCATTTCTGATATAATTTTTTCGTACTGGCAGGGGCTTGTAACAACTGTTACGTATTTATGATTTTTCGCAGCAGAGCGCACCATACTCCGCCGATATCAATATTCTCGATTGCGTCTTCGAATTTGCAGTCAGGTTTGGCAATTGTTTGTTCGAACGGATAAAGATTTATGCAAACCATATCGATAGGTTCGATGCCGTGCTTTTTCATCGCGGCCTGATGGTCGGCATTATCACGAATACCAAGAAGGCCTCCGTGAATTTTGGGGTGAAGAGTTTTGACTCTGCCGTCCATCATTTCAGGAAAACCCGTAACAGAATCTATGCTCACTACGTTAATGCCCGCTTGTGAAAGGGCTTTCGATGTTCCGCCGGTGCTGATTATCTTCACTCCAAGAGAGGAAAGATTTTTCGCGAATTCAACTACACCCGTTTTATCGGATACGCTGATTAGTGCTGTTTTAATTTTCACTTCCATTTGATTTATTCACTCCATTAATTTTTATTTTTGCATCGGTTCGATACAGGTGATGTTTTTCCCTTCCATTATGTATATTTTGGAATCGTACGGATTCCATGTATATGCGGTGACATCTGCTAAATTTATTGTAAAAATTGGTTCCGCGGTTGAGTTGTCCATAACGACGCAAACATTCTTCTTATCGAATACATAAGCAGTGTCTTCATTTTCGGCCAGCATTTCCACTCCGTCAGCCAAAAGCCATACTCGCTTGCCGGTATTCGGATCGATTGCATACATTCCCTTATTGGGTGCATACTGATAAACCATCCTGCTCGTTGCTCTTGCGGATGTGCTTAAAAAACAGCCGGTATAGAATTTCCATTCAAGTTCGCCGTTTTCTCCGTTCAATTTATAAAGGTTTGTATCTTTGCCGCTGACGTAAATGGAATCTTCGACTTTCGTTAAAGCCGCTTCTAGCGCACCTACTGTGTCGAATTGCCATCTCTTGATCGGCTGATTTGCATCCATAGCGTAAACTCTGCCTTCTGCAGTTGCGAATACTATTTTTTCTTCATTAGCGATAACGCTCGTGACATTTGACCTGTCATCGGTATGAACCTTGAAAAGCTGGAATAGATTATGATCGGTTACGTGAAGGTAAGGATCCTGGCCGGCAAAATAATATTTTTGTGCGTTCACTGCCGGCTTTGCCTGGATTGGATAACTAAGTTTATTTCTGAAAACTTCCTCGCCGCTGGTCAGGTTTACCGCGACTATATTATTGCCTGCTATAAAATACACTGCGTTCCCGAATTCGGCAGGTTCTGAAACCGGCAAATATTTCGCCGCCGCGGTAATGCTGAATATCGCCTTGCCTTCGCTGCGGTCAAGGCAGAACAAATAATTACTGCTCGTTAAAACATAAACATTATTTCCGTCAACCGTCATTCGGACGACTTTTTCGTCTGGATTAAGAGCCACTGCGCTTTGCCATGAAATATCAAGTTTAGCCTCATTTAAAAGCTTCTTGTCAATTGCCAATGCATATTGCGTTTGAAGAAAAGTAATAGAAACAAAAATAAATAAAAAAAACAAATTGTAAGTTCTCAAAGTAAGTTCTCCGTGAAAAGTTGAATATTATTCAATGGAATCTACATAATCGCATAAGTCTATATTTTTTTGCTTTTCGAATTGACGCATCTGGTCAATTCTTTCGATGTCTTCGTTGATTCGGCTCGCCAGTTTAAAAATATAAGGCTGACCTGCAAGACGATTTTTCAGATCCTGATACATCGGCTCCCATTTGCCGCCGTAGAGCTGTTTTTTCAGCACTATCAGCATTTTATGTTCCGCTGACAGGCCTTTGACATACTCGACGGCCTCCTTGTCGCGTTTAGCTTCAGCTTTTTTTCCGTCTTTTTCGGTGGTTTTGCCCATAGCAATCCGACTTCCCAAAACTAATTAGGGATTTCTAATCGCTGCTATTTAGGCAGCGACATTTAAATTTTCGATTGATTCAAAATAAGGTCTTTAACTCTTCTGCTCGGCAAGTTTAAAGACCCAAATGCGCCAGCGGCTGCTGACCGCAATTGTTCGTCCGCGTCTCGAGACTCGACTATCTTGTAAATTTTATCTATTTGGCCGTCTAAAAGTTGATTTGCGTTTACTTTAGCTGATGTAGAAAGAGATTCGAAACCAGAAATCCTTATTTCTACTGAATAGTTCTCGTTCAAAGCCAGTTCCGCAATCGCTCTTTGAGCATCAGGACTCGAAATATAAGCAAGGATCTGACAGGAAACTATTTTCATTTCATCCCGGTTATCTGCTGTTGTCTTAACCAAAGCATCGAGAGCATTGGATACATCGACTGCCTTGTTTCTTGTCTCCGCTAATTTCAGCATTGCTTGTGCCGCACGGATAGCAAAATTGTCGGCTTTTTCTGCCGGCCAGTTTTCTTCTGGTTTTGCCGTGATTGCCGATGCCAGGTTATTGATTACATATTCGCTTTGTGGAAATTTCTCAGATGGTTCTGCAAGTGCGATTGCGATCGCGGCAGTATATTTAACTTCCCTGTCGTTAAAAGACAAAGCATCGATTAAAGGTTGAGAAGTTTTGTATCTGTACATTAGCGACTTTTCGCCGGCATTGCGTGCCAGTGCTTCAACTGTACCCAGTGCAACAGCTTTATCGTTATCTTTAATCGCTCTCTCAAGAGCCTCGTGTAAATATTCAGGTCCGGCTGTAACCGCGTATGTCATTGCATCGGCATGGCCCTGCCCGAAATATTCAGGATAAGGGATGTGCAAGGAATCGATTCTGAAAAATGATGCGATCCATAATGATATCGCCTGTCCGAAATCCTTATCGGCACGCAGCGTCCATTCAGTCGTACGCATAGCCATCAGTTCCGGAAAGTATTTCTTATCTACCGCTTCGCGAGTCAGGCTTCCGCTCTCTTCATTCCAGAACCATATATTGGCCGTATTTCCTTCGGTCACAGGCATCAGAGAATCCGTTCTATAATAGTAATTCTCAGCCGTCTGGAAAAACATCTGTGCTGCATTTTTACCCCCGTTCGCCGCATCTATTTGTCTTATCGATTCCGTCGCAAGTTCTCGCAATTGTTCTGATTTATCGTTTTCAACTATGTATTTAAGATAACCGAGGGATTCCGAATAGCCGATCTTTCCGAGAGCTCTGATGACCTCAGCCTTCACAGCGAGATTTTCCATTTCGAGCGATGCTGTCAGAGGCCTTACCGCAGGACGTCCAATTTCCGGCAGGGCAGATGCGATATTGGGAAATTCCTCCCGTCTGCTTTCGTCCGCCATTGCGTCTAGCATATATGGAATTGCATATTCGCCGGAATTACGCAATCTTTCAATCGCTGTATATTTGCCGCGAACTGTGCTGCTAAGTCTCTTAATTTCATCTGTTATGATGTCAGCAGCGGTTCTGCGCTGATACCGGCCTTGTTCTATGATATCGAGAATTTTTGCGGCAAGTGGCGCAAGTTCAGGGTTGCTTGCATGAACTCTAACTAAAATTGCATAGCCTCGGGGGTTGTTTTCGCTTAATTTAAGCAGTTGCAGTGGGTCAGGATTGCTGTCGATAATTTTTTGAGCAAAACCGGCCGCTAAATCATACCTGCCCAATACCGTATAATGTAAAAAATCATTCCAGTTATCGCTCAAACTGTTTGTATCTGACGTATCTGTTTGTGCTTGAAGTGGAAAAGAAGTAACTAAAGTAATCAATAAACAAAGCCCGAAAGACAGCAAAAAGTTTCTTCTCATTTGCGCTTCTCCGAAGTTATATTACCCACCTTAACAAGAGTGTGTAATAAAAAAGATAAATAAGACCATAAAAATTAGAAAACGATTATAATCTATTATAAATTAAATGACTTAACTGTCAATTAAAAAGCCATTTATATGACTTTTTTATTGCACTAATATATCCTTTTTATTAAGATACGCCAATTGCCTGGCAGGGGAGTAATCGAATTGGACATTGCGGTTGCTAATGAGTTGTTGTTTAACCCATTCAGAGTGGGATTTCTGATAGTCTGGTTTTACCTTTGTATGTACCTGGTACAGCGGTTCGAATTTAGCCCACTTATCGACAATCGTTATAAAGCGTGGATAAACTTATTGATGCTTGCAGCTGCTCCTGTTGTACTTTTTTTAGCGATTTTCTTTGAAATCTTCAAAAAAATCCAGACCTCCGGCAGTACACTCATTGATGCAGTCTCATCCTCATTGGGAAATGCAGTTAAATCCATTAAATATACTAAAATTGCAGGCGCAAGAGGGGGGGCTTCAATCATTTTGCTCGACCCTTCAGGGAAAAATATAAACGAAATCTACGGCGGGCAGTCCAATAATGATGATACAAAACAGACAGTTGCATCCGCTGAAAGATTAGTTGGCGATGCGGTTGATATGCTTGCAAGCGATATCCTTATAAACCCAACCGAAGGTTTCAACTACGACGTAAGATTCAGAATTGACGGCAGCCTAAGGCCTTATAAAAAGATCAATTCTGAT
>JAKJEQ010000010.1:0-21547 GCA_022705345.1 Planctomycetota bacterium
ACAGTTGTTTTTTGTTGTAACATTGTATATTTAAAATAGTTATACTAATTATGTCTCAAGTTAATGGGACAGTACTGATTTAAAATTTAAAATTTGGTAAATTTAAAAAGTGGTTGCAAATATGTTGAATTCAGAAAAGTTAAGAATAAGAACAAATGAATTTGCACATCGTTGTGTAAAGTTTGCGTTAGCTATTGAAGGAACAAAACTGGGTAACCATATTTCAGGACAGTTAATAAGGTGTTCAACGTCTGTTGCTGCCAATTATAGAGCAAGTTGTCTGGCACAGTCGAGAGCTCATTTTAAATCTAAAATTAGTATAGTTCTTGAAGAGACAGATGAAAGTTTATTTTGGATGGAATTTGCCCTAGAAGAGAACTTAATAAATGAAAAAAAGGTTATAGGTCTCATTAAGGAAGCTAACGAACTGCGAGCTATATTTTATTCTTCAAAAAAAACACTGAATGTGAAAAAGGATAAAATTGTTAAATCTTAAATTTTAACTTTTAAATAATTATGCCCAGATATTCCTATATAGCATTAGCAGCAGGCGGTAAGACCATCAAAGGGACGGTCACCGCAGAGAGCCCATACTCTGCCCGCAAGCAGCTTCGTGCGCGCGGCATTCACGCAACGGATGTCAGCCAGGCAGCGGCAGAAAGCGAAGTTAAAAGCGGTTTTATGAGTATGCTGGTAAGGACGAAGAAAAGTCATATCATCGAGTTTACCAAGCAGATGTCTATTCTTCTGAATTCCGAAATAAAGCTGACGGATGCTCTTTCGGTAATGATTGAGCAGGCGCCTGACGCGAGGTTTAAAAATGTGATTACCGATATTCGTGACAGGGTGGTTACAGGCGAGGCGTTCGCGGAGGCTCTGGGCGATTATACGGAATATTTCGATGTAATTTATATCAGCATGATCAAAGTCGGCGAGGCTACCGGTTCGCTGGCAAAAACAATGGAAACAATTTCCAATTTTATGGAAAAACGCAGGCGCATCGAATCCAAGATCATGACAGCGATGATTTATCCGGCTTGTATCGTGACTGTCGGTTTCGGGGCGATTATATTTCTTACCACTTATGTTCTGCCAAAGATCATCGTACAACTCCAAAAAGCCAAGATGAAGCTTCCGCTTATAACCGAAATTTTTATGGGAGTAAGTAATTTTATAATTCATTACTGGTATGCGTTGATAATTTGCGTTGTCGTGATTGTCTGGCTCGTGAAAAGATTTTTGAAAACGGAAAAGGGAGCATATCTTCGCGACAAAACTCTGCTGTCGCTTCCCATATTCGGCCCGCTGATAAAGCAAACCGTAGTTTCGCGATTTGCCTCGACGCTATCGACGTTGCTGGGCTCAGGGTTGAGTATGGCCGAATCGCTCAAAGTTGTCGCGGAAGTTACGGGCAATGTAATTATGGTCGATGCCGTAAAAAAAGCGAGAGACAGGATCCTTTCAGGCGCTGATATCGCTACTCCATTAAGAGAGAGCGGAGTTATATCGCCTGCGATAGCGCACATGGTTTCTGTCGGAGAAAGAAGCGGCGAGCTAACAAAGATGCTCCTTAACATCAGTGAAAATCTGGAATCCAGTTCGGATATCGTTATAGACAGATTAAGCGCAGCGATCGAGCCTTTGATTATTGTTGTGATGGCGTTTTTTGTCGGAATGATTGCGCTGGCGGCATTGCTGCCAATTTTGCGTTTTTCCGCCGGCAATTTTTAGAAAGAAAGTGAATGACTAAATCAGTGAATGGGTTTATGGGTTAACTCATTTACTCTTTTACTCATCTACCAATTTACAGAAAGGTTAATATGGCAAACAGAAACAAACGTAAGAATGGTTTTACATTAGTCGAAATCATGGCGGTTATTATCATTATCGGATTGCTTGCGGCGATTGGCGCGGTAAACTTTCTGGGGCAAACAGACAAGGCACGTGTTACAACAACCAAAGCAAATCTTAAAATGCTGCATAACGCTATCGCACAATTCAAAATGGATACGGGCAGATACCCCACAGAGGAAGAAGGGCTTAATGTTTTAATCGAAGCTCCAAGCGATGTTAAAGGCTACCAGGAAGGCGGATATCTCGATTCGACAACCGTCCCGAAGGACGCATGGGGAAATGATTTCGTGTATGTTGCTTATCCTGAAAGCGGTAAGCCTTACGCAATCGTAAGCTTCGGAGCCGATGGACAGGAAGGCGGCGAAAGCTACGATACAGACCTTTACAGTACAGATGCAGACTGATACGTATAAATCGTTATTCGGTTGCGATGCTCGTTTCGATTTACATTTATCGGTTGCGTATTGTATGCCGGTTGACGATTACCGCAACCGATACGAGCTGCGCAACCGCAACCAAATTAAAAAGGGCGCTATTCTCGCTGAGATTGTAATGGTGCTGTTCATCATCTCGATGTTTACGATGATGGTGATGGTGAGTCTTTCGGGTGCGCTTAGCAGGGATAGTTTTGAGAACAGGGCAAACGAGCTTGTAACGATATTTCAGAGAGCGGCAACAAGCGCGGCCGAGACAGGAAAACGATACGAAGTAATTATCGATTTTGTACAGAATACCTATGCCCTGCGCGAGATAACGACCGGGCTTGTCGCCGTTGAAGAGATACTCGAAGAAGAAATAATTCAGACAGGGCAGTTCAGCGAAAAATTCCAGGTAGTATATGCGTTATTCGATGACGGCGAATGGACGAACCAGGCGCCGGCACTTTTCAGGGTCGGCAAGTCCGGCTGGCAATACGGCGGAAAATTGCTCGTTATAGACGAGAACGGAAAAGAATATACAATAATAATCAACAGGCTGAGCAGAATTATCGAACTTGTAGAAGGCGATGTTGAAATAATAGCTCCAAAGACTTCCGATGAAATGGGATTTTGATAATTGAAGATTGAAGAATGGAGATTGAAGATTGGGAAAAGGATTCTTCAATCTACAATCTTAAATTTATAATTATATGATTGTGAAAAGTAAAAAATATAAATTGCGTTATTTTAATAAAGACGGCTTTACGCTGATCGAGATGTCGGTTGCACTTGTGATAATCGGCATGATCGTGGCCGGTGTTTTTGTCGTTATTAACAGGGCGGTTGAAACGATTGGGGACTGGCAGATGAAAATGGAGGCATTTGAAATCGCCCGAGAGAATATGGAAAAGCTTTTAGCGCAGAAGTCGTTGAGCGATATGGTTGAATACGGCACAAGCGAAACTAATCCGGATATTGAATGGGAGACAACGGTTGAGTCGTTTTATGAACCTGTATCCAATAATATGTGGATGCGAGCGATATGTGTATCCGAATACACCGACAGTAAAGGCGAGGAACAGAAAATAGAGCTGACTCACTGGCTGACCGGTTTGAGCAAGAAGCAGATCATGCAAATCCTTGAGCAGCAGCAAAGAGAAGATGAATACGCAGAGTCTATGAACGAAGAGCTCCCGGATGAAACGCAGCCGGACGAACAGGAAGATCAAAGCGAAAATCCTCAGGAGCCGCTTCCCGAGGATCAATCATCGGAAGATGAATATGATTATGAAGATGAATACAGAAAAGCATTTGGCCCGCCTCCTGAGGGTTATTCTAACTGGAAAAGCGTTCCAGAAGATATATTCTGGAAGAATGTAATGAAAAAATTAAAATGAAATACCGGAATAAAAAAAGAAATGGTTTCTCTCTCGCCGAAGCTTTGACAGCTCTTGCTATCGCGGCAATGATTATGGTTACGGTCATTGGCGTATATTCGAGCGTGCGCAAAACGCAGACGTCGATTGACGGACGGCTTAAAAAGAATTTCCAGACGACAGAAATACTTCAGCGGATAGCGGAAGATATCGACAGGCTGGCTATGCCGGGTTCTGATGTAACCGTATCGATCAAGAACAGGATCGATATCGAAAATTTTACGGTGTCCCAGATGATTATCGAAAGCAAGTTTTACGACAAGGACAATAAGCCTCAAACTTTCGAGAAAATAGTGTGGCAAAGCCGGGTGTCCGCAGATGGGAACGAGTTGATAGTTTTCCGTGCGCACAGCGGGTATTCGCTTGAAGATAAAATGCTGGATGAACCGAAGGAAAAATACGAAAGGGAATGGTATATTCCTGTTTGCAGCGGGGTTTCGTATTTTGCGATTGAAGTTTCAGACGGCAATAATGTGACGCCCGAATGGGTAGCCACATCTCTTCCGCAGGCGGTGAAGGTGTCGATTTCGTTCGAGCCTCGCTCATTCGACGCACTTGGGAATTTGTCTGTGCCGGAGGAATTGATACGGACAAGGACAATCACTTTGGATCGTTTCAGGCAAATACCTTATACGTTCATATATAAAGAATTTGGCGATATGAACGATGTCGATGCCAATGATGTAAATGAGCCTTTGGATATTAATCAGCCGCAGAGCCGTATTCCGGAGCAGGATGAATCCAGGGCAAGAAGAGAAGAGAGAATCCGTGAATAGAAATATGAAAAAATCCTGTTCAAATCGCAAAGGCGTGGCGCTGATTTTTACTGTGATAGTGCTGGTTCTGCTGACTGCGCTGGTTTACCGTTTAAGCTCTGCGGTCAGCCAATGGAAGCACAGGATGCAGTATATGATTGATTATCAGTCCGCACGATACGCATGCGAATCAGGGCTTAAATATGCGCTTGCGACAGTTGAACAGGTAGATGCGAATTGCATTTCGAGGCCGAACGAGCCTGACTTTTCGGATTTGTTTACAATGAGCGATGAAGATTACAGGCTGATGCTGGAGCAATGGGCAAAAGAAATGGCAATGCAGCTCGATGCGAATGGAATCAGCAAAAGTGATTTCTTTACCGAATATATGAATTTGAGCCGTTCCGGCAGCAATGACAGCAATGACGCCAATATCACAAGTGAACGCACGAATACCGAATATGACATAAACGATGTAAACGAATATTCGGACATGACGGATATGAATGAGCCGAATGAAATTTATGTTCGTGGTCCTTATGGTCCGCCATGGCCGTATATTACCAAACCGATTGAAATCGAATTTGGAACAGCGAAGGTGACGATAGAGTTAATCGATGAAAATGCCAAGCTGCCGCTCGTATGGGGAATGTGCAGTGATGCGAATTCAAAAGATGAATCGAAAGCCGCTGTAGTGACATTTTGCGAATGGATGCAGATGAGGCAGCATGAAATCGAACCTTTGATTTATGAACTTGATGAAATGAAGGATGTCAAGCCTTTCAGTATAGCTTTAAAACCTGTTACAGAAGTAACCAAACAAGCCGGGGACGCGAATTCCGGCCAAACAGCGGCCAGGGGGCGTTTGGCGAGAAGAATAAGCAGAAGCCGGCAGCGCGGCAGAGTGAGAGAGAAAATAGTACAGCAGACCAGGCCGGAGTCTGGCCACACGCTTGATTTTGCAAAAATTCTGCACAGTCCTATGATAGACCTTGAAATGCTTGCAAAACCTGTGAATGAAGATGAAACACGCAATGAATCGGCACTAAAATATATAAGTTTGTGGGGGACACAAAAAATCAATGTAAACACGGCGCCTCGGCATGTACTGGAAGCGGCGTTTACTTTTGGAGGGGACGCACCGGATATAGCACAGAAGATTATAGATGAAAGAAAAATAAAACCTTTTGCGAACAATGATGATTTTAAGAAACGACTTGTAAGTTATTTCAGCTCTATAAGCAAATGTGAACCGTATATTACGACGCAGAGCGATTGTTTTTCGATTCGCGTCAGGGCGACAAGCGGAGTCGCCAGAGTATGCGCCAGCGCGGCCGTAAAAAAAGAGAATTCAAAAGTTCAGAAAATTGGTATAATCATAGAATGATTCGGAGTAATCCTTTTGGAACAAAATAAATATTTGGGAATTTATATCGCCGCCGATAAGACGACTGTGGTATTGGCTGCCAAAACGGCGGGCAAGACAGAAATTTACGATTATTTCTGCATTTTGCCTGAAAATCAGCAGCAACAGGAGCCTGAGACCGCCCAGGCCGCGAAGTTTACTTTTGCGGATGCCGCAGCCAAGATCAGCACAACTTGCGCAGAAAAACATTTTACTTTTTCCAATGTTGCAGTTGCGGTTGATTGCAGGCTTTACAGGCAGCAGAAACTTCATACGGAGTTCCAGGAATTCCGGCAAATAGCCCAGACGATAAGATTTGACGCCGAAGAAGCTCTGGCGATTGATGCGGCTCAGAGCGCGATTGCTTTTGAAGTTGTCGGCAGGCAAATCTCCGGCTCGGATGTTACTGTCTTTGCGGCAGGCACCGATATAATGACCGAAATCATAAGATCTCTGCAGGGAGTGAAATTAGATCCGGTTGTTATTGAGCCTGATTCAATATGTCTTCGCAGGGCAATAGATGATATCTCCAAAGACGCAATTGTCGCAGCAGTTTCAGAAACAAGATGTTTTATGGTTTGTCCGACAGGAAACGACGGCAAAGCAATTGTAAGATCGTTTCTTACCTCACCTTCACAAAATAAAACTTCTCTGCTGGCCAGTCAGATAATGCTCACATTGTCAGCTCAAAGCGCAGAAGGAAGAACCGCCGTTTTGAAAGTATATGATTTGACAGGCGAAATTGATGTACATTCGCTCACAGAGCAGTCGTCAATTACTGTCGAATCGCTCGACATCGCAACAAAAATTGCATTATCGCAAAATGAGAGCTCTAATTGCGAGCATCTTGATTTGGTTATCGCAGCAGGGGCAGCCTGCGTGTTTAGCGGGAAAACTGAAAAAGTGGACTTCCGCGCCGATTTTATGCCATACCAGGGCAGAAAAGCCGCGATTGAAAAAATTCTGAAATATGCGGGCGCCGCAGCGGCAGTAGTCTTTTTGATTTTAGGTGTCTTTCTGCAAATACGTTTTCATAGTGCCGGCAGGGATATTGCTAAAATTGAAGCAAAGTTTAAAAGCGAATACACGATAGCTATGCCCGGCGCAAGATTTCCAAAAACGCGCGAAGCGGTAAGAAAACTCAAAAGTGAAATCAACAGGATAAAAGACGTTAAAAGCGGTTTGCTGAGCGCTTCCGGTGAAGACAGCATTGAAACAAAACTTACTTTATTGTTTGAGGCGTTTAACAGCGTACCTAAAAATATAGATATTAACATCGATAAAATTACCATAACGACAAAAACAATGAACATCACAGGCAGTACAAATCTTGGGGGTAATTTGCAGCTTTTCAGCGCTTTTGATAAACATCCGAAATTAATGAAAAGCTCGGCAACTTACGAACCGAAAGACGGCCGGGATAATTTCAGGCTCACAATCGAATTAAAACAGGGTCGAATAGAATGAAAGAAATATACAAGAAACCAATTTTCTATTATGTGCTTATACCGGCGTTGATAGGTTTATGGCCGGTTTGGCTTTTAACTATCGGTGTGCCCTCAGCCAATGATAATCTGCAAAAAGCGATGGATGATTATGTCGAAGCCGAGAAACTTATAGGCCAGATACTTGGCGAACTTGATCCGCAGAGACTGGACTATGCTAAATCCAAGAAGACCGGCGAGGCTTTCGATTTTATTACAGCCATCGATCAGGTAACAAAATTAGTCAGAATTCCTCCGACAGGCTACAGGCTTAGTACAAGTCCTATTAGAAAAGTCAAAGGCGGCCAGTCAAATCAGGATGCCTCGATGACGATTGAAAAAATCGATTTAGAGAAATTTACAAAATTTCTGTCTGTAATGCATATGCGGTGGTCAAGTTTACAGTGCAGCAATGTTACGCTTTCGAAAATCAAAGGCGAGAAAAATGTCTGGAAAGCGGATGTAAGATTTATTTATTATCAGTAATTTTATATAAGGTTTCGACATGCAAAAAGAAGTTGAAGAGACAAAGATTGAAACGATAAGCCCAACTGAAGCGGCTAAATGTTTGAAAGAAAATCCGGATGCCGTGATTCTGGATGTACGTATGGCGGGCGAAGTAAACCAATCTTATATCGAAAATTCAATTAACATTCCCATTGATATTATTTTGGGTAAAATTAGTGAACTAAAGGACAGCAAAAAAGAATATTATATACTTTGCAGAAGCGGCAGCAGGGCGGCTAAAGCGGCAAAGATCATGATTCAGGCGGGAATATCCAATATTAAAGTGATAGAAGGCGGCATTTTACAATGGCAAAAAGAAAAACTCCCTTTCATAAAAGGTAAAGTATCCTTAGAACGGCAAATAAGAGTAATCGCAGGCAGTCTTGTTTTGCTGGGAATACTTTTAGCGTGGCTTTTGCATTGGGGATTCATCTTCGTATCGGCGTTTGCAGGCAGCGGACTGGTTTTTGCCGGAATAACTGATACTTGTATGATGGGAATGATGTTGATGAAGCTTCCTTATAACAGAAAATAATTATTAAAAAAACAGGCACGTTAATTCCATTACAATTCATATCACAAATTGCTCAAATCAAGGATTTTCCTCTATTTGGCACTCTGAAAGGAGTATTCATTGTGGATAATTCTTTCATTTCACCTCAGAGGTTTTTATAATACCGGCATATCGTGAAATGAAAAAGCGATAATAAAAGGATGCAATCAATCCGCAGGATGCTTTTCATTTCCTTAGGTCCACAGGATGTCTTGTGGAGGAATTATTCATTTTTATTGGGGAAAGTAATGAAGAAACAAACTGTGTTTATTGTGTACTCAATTCTCTTTTTTTCAGCGTTTTTGGTGACCGCAGCAAAGGCTGCCGAAACGCAGGCTATCGATGTTAAAACAATGAGTTTTAATGTTCGAGTCGATGTTACCGGAAGCTGGGGCGGCAGGAAGAACAAAGTAGCGAAAATTATGAACGACCAGAATCCTGACATTATTGGCGTTCAGGAAGCTTTGAACCACCAGGTAACGGACATTCAAAAAAGTCTTCGTGGTTACGCGAATTACGCAGTCGGCAGAAATGACGGCAAAACAGGCGGAGAAAGCTGCGCGATTTTTTACAAGAAAGATCGTTTTACTTTGAATGACAAAGGGACGTTCTGGTTTTCGGATACACCCGACAAGGTATCACAGGGGTGGGATGCCTGGCCGAGGATTTGTACATGGGTTCATTTGACAGATAAAAACACCGGTAAAGCTTTTTACGTCTATAACGTTCATCTTGCGGCATTCTTCGCATCGGGAGCCAGAAACAAAAGCGCTGAATTAATTGCAGAACGAGTCGCGGCACGAAAAACCAATGACCCTTTTATTGTTATGGGCGATTTTAATATGAAGACGACAAGCAAAGGGATGCGATACCTTCTGAACCGTGAAGGCAAAACGCCTTACGCAAGAATGACCGATGCATGGGATACGATTTATCCGGACGTACGAGGGCCGAGATATGACCATATCACATTAAGCAAAGAGATTCGTCCAACGTATGTTGAGCTTGACAAAAGAAAAGCATCCGACCATTACGCACTTATAGCGAATCTGCAGATTTCGTCACCAATAGACATTTCTTCACCAATAGCTGCCGGCGAAGCTAAGGAATTAGAGCGGCCGGTACAGAATTAAGATTTGAAATCATTTGATTGAAAAAGGGCAGACACACAGGTCTGTCCTTTTTTTATAAAAAATGGGGACAAACAGTTTAGACATAGATGCTCATCATCAGATTCAGCCCCCATTTTATTTTTTAAGTTGCTTGATTTCGGCTTTAGTTGAGAATGGAGCCGGGCCGTTGAAATCGGTTATTTCAAGCTGACGTTTTTGAATCTCTGAAAGCAGCGGTTTTTCAACGATTCGAGGTGTTATGAAAACGACCAATTCGCTGGTGGTGTTGCTTTCACCTTCGAAACGAAATGCTGCGCCTGCGACGGGTACATCACCGAGGAATGGAATCTTATTTACCTGCCTTGATATATCTTTTTTACGTAAACCGCCGAGAACGACAGTCTGGTTATCCTCTATAAGCAGGGTGGTAAAAGCTTCTCTCTTGTCAATTACAGGCTGGGGGAAACTTTTATCTTCGGTTCCGACATCAACGGTTCCTGTTTGCACGCTGAATTTTGGAATCAATTGCAATCGCACCATTTTTTCACGGGTAACGTGCGGAATCACTTCAAGCTCAACGCCAACTTCTCTGAAAGCGATAGTGCCGATGCTGCCTCCGCCGGAAGTTTCTGTAAGTTCCTGATATGGAATTTCCTGTACGATCTTGATATTGGCTCTTTCGTTATCGAGGACGAGGATTCGCGGATTTGCGAGAAGCTTCGCATCGATATTATTTTGCTGGGCTCTTAGCAGAACATCGATATCAATGGCGGAATTAAGCCATCCGAAACGCAGAGCACCTGTAGTGCCGGATGTTTTGCCGGTAGCGCCAAGAAATGTGCCTGTCGAAAATGGCGAAGTTGTGCCGGTTGGATTGTTTCCGATTCCGGTTAGTCCGGTGCCATATCCGGTGTTAAGGCCTGCCTGCCATTCAATGCCTATATCAAGGTTGTCTTTGCTGGTGACATCGTAGATTCTGGCTTCGACTTCAATCTGCGGCGTGATTCGGTCAACTTCTTCGACGAAGGTATCAATCGCTTTAATTTTACTTTCGCTGTCTGTAACAATTATGTTGCTCGTGCCGGGGTTCGAAGACAGAGAGCCCCGCGGGGAAATGAATTTTTTCAGCGCGTCTTCAACTTCTTCGACGTCGGCATAAGTTATTCGATATATCCTGCTGATGAGGCGTTCGGATATTTCGGTCATGTCCTCAAGCGGCAGAACGCGAATCATATTATTGCTGGCGAGATAACCATACCCATGAGAAACGAGAATATTGTTTAAAGCTTCATCGAGCGGGATATCGGTTAAAGTCGCGGTAACATTGCCGATAACCTTGGGACTTTTGATTATGTCAACTTCGGACTGATCGGCCATGATTCTAAGCACATCGTCAATGGGTGTGTTGCGGAAATCGACGCTTATTTTTTTCTGCATACGCTGACCGAGAGAAGAAAGAACTTCGTTATTGCTTGTATTCGGGTCTGTTGGAACATCGGCAAATGTAAAAAAAGCCGAAAACAAAATTATCGTAATCAAAACATTGAGTTTACTTTTCATAAATACCCCCTGATATTCCCTTAAGTTTAGTGCTGCACTTGCTGTGTCCAGGTTTTGCTGTTCATTTCAAATTCGACATTATTTTTGTTTATTTTTATAATTGTCACTCCGCCGATTTTGTCGCCCTGGTGCATAATCCTGTCATTAATAACGGCAGACGGCCTGTCATGGCTGTACATAATTCCTTTGACGATGATATCGCCGCCGGAGCCGGTGTCTGCAACGGTAGAGACTGCATGCATCGGGTCTCTTAAATTCGCGGGATATACTTCAGGTATTTGCCAGCCGGATTGTAATACGTTATCATGTGTATTCGCATCAGCGGATTTGGCCGAGACAGGATTTTGGACAATGGCAGAACAAGATGCGGGCTGTTTGAGAGCGCGCGTAAGTACGAAAATGAAAACAAGAATCAACACCGGCATCATGATAATCATCTTTTTGTTTTTGGCTGATGCCGGGTCAGAAGATTTCAAAAATTTCAATTGAGGCATATTCATATCAGCTTCCCTGTTTCTTTTTAACAAAAACCGAAAGAACCATATTAACCTGATTAGCGTTAGCGTTATGTTCGGTATTATTTATTTCGAATCGATCTATCAAGACAGCGGGACGATGGCGTTCAATTGCATTTAGAAAAGCAGCAAATTTATTGAAATCCGATTTGAAATCGACTTTCATCTGTTTTTGAGTTATAAAATTTTCTGATGCGGCTGGTTTATTTGTGTAAGTGTCCTGAGATGTGATGCTGAATGAGTCGACTTCGAGGTCTTTGGCGATTTTGCCTATATCGAAAGTTAGATTAGCAAGGTCTTCGGTGGATATGACGAATTCACCAATGTCCGATTTCCATTTTTGAATCTGGTTATGAACGCCGGTACGAGCCTGCGACTGGTTCAATGTTAAAATTTCGTTATGTATTTTTTCTACTTCTGCCAGCTGTGCAGAAACCTGCTTTTTAGTCTGAAGCTGCGGCGATATTACAACAAGGTACATAAGCAGAGCTATAACGAAGCAGCCTAACCATGACATCAAAGCAATTTTCAAATGTTTTTTGTTTATTTTCATATACTAAAGCTTTGGCTTAAAAGTACAATCAATCTGATACGAAACGGTATCCTGGCCTTTGTATGTGTCAATCCCCTGGGAAACCGCGATGTTTTCAAGCAAGGGAGCAAATACAGGCGAGCAACGGATACTGTCCTGAAATTTTCTGACTGCTGTTCCTCTCTCGGAGCCTGATTTTTCGTTCACACAGATGCGCAAAGTTTTTATTGGAATAGAGACTTCTATGTCCTGACCGCCGGCGATCCTTGAAGGAACGATTTTTTTGATATTTTCCTGTTTTATATCGATACCGGTAAGAAGAACCGGGTCGGGCATCGTCTTTACGATCTCTACGAGAACAGGTGACCACTGCATGTGCCTGTTAAGATTCTTTTTAACTTCAGCCATGCAGTCGTCTGTATATTTTTTTTCTTTTTTGGAGAGTTCAAGCAAAGCCGCGGCTTCAGACAATTTGGCAATGCTCTGTTTACAATGTACAATTCTTTGCTTATCGATGGAAATGATGACATTGTTCTTAAAATAAAAGCCAAGCAGCGAAATCGCAACTAAGGCAGGGACTATCAGCGACAGCGATAGAAAAGCAATTTTATCAGGATTGCTCTTCCTCGGGATGCCCCGGCCTTCGAGCATGTCGATAGTCAGCATTTTGATTTCACTCATCCCGACACCTTCTCTTTAAAAGAAAATGATAATTCCGTCAACGGAGACAAAAGTCCCGCGTTTAATGGCGATGTAAATAAATATTTAGAAGGTGCGGGACTCATATCTGCCTCATAGCAAGCCCTGCGGCAACAGCGAAAGCAGGACCATTTTTGCGGAGTAAATCAGAATAAGGCAAGGCTGTATCACATTGTATTTTTTCGAAAGGGTTCCAAAGTGCGGTCGGAGCAGGAAGCTTGTTTTTCATTAAATCGGCAAACCCTTCAACCAGCGCAAAACCTCCGCAAAGATAAATCTTATTCACTAATTCTGATTTTCTTCTAACGGCGTCATAGTAAAGGGTTTCAGTGATATTGCTGATTAATCTTTGGCACGATTTTTCGAGATTGTCTGATATTGCAATTTTATCTGAATCTTTATCTTTCTGACCGTGTAGGAATTGTTCAATTGTTTGGGGTGAAACATCATTTGCCTGCGCAAGATGATCGGTTATATGTTTTCCGGCGTAACTTATATCTCTAATAAAAGGTAAATTGTCGTCGCTGATAATAGCCACTGTTGTATAAGAATTACCGACGTTTATGATAGCGGATGTTTTCCCCGGTTCATGATCGCAGTAACGCAGGCAATTGATAAGCGCAAGACCGTCGAAATCCATTAGCACGTTTTCGAGCGAAGATTGTTTTATTATACTATTTTTATGTTTGATAATATTGTTTGTCGCCACTGCGAGGAAGCCTTTAACCTCCTTTTCGCCAGACGAAATAACCTGATAATCTATAACTCCATCGTCGGAGTTAAATGGACAAACCTGTTTTGCTTCGAATCGAACTGCGCCTTCTATTTCCTCAGGCAATAGCGCGGGAAACGTGAAATGACGAACAGCGGTTTCCTGCCCGCATACTCCGCTTATAGCTAAACGTGAGTTGATTTTTGCGAATGCAATACATTTTTTTACCGCTGAATTAATATCATTTGAATTGTCGACAAAAGTTGTATTGACAGCAGCTAAAGCATATCCATTTTCATCTCTTTTTAACTGGACAAGCTTAATCGCACAAGTGCCGATATCGAGGCCGAAAAGCTGGTTGGAGTGAGATTTACAAATCCTGCGGCAATCGGCGGCAGTGTTTTTTAATTTCAATTTTTGCTGCGCAAACCATTTCATAATAAAGTAATCGGTCTTTAAAAAACGCTAAATTAATACCTCTTTGAAGATTCTATTTAAAATATAAGAAATAAAATGGATGGGTGGGAAAAATTATTAGTTTCTATAATCGTGCCAACCGGCCGGAGCAGGGATGTATTTGCCCTGTAACCAGAAATCTCCCGGCAGAACTCCTTCAAGCAGCCTGCTGTCCAGGTAATAAAACTTAAGAAATCCATCAGGATTTGTAGAACTTGTTATTCCGACAACTCCGCGGCATGCTTCAGTAATAGCTCCCCTCAAAATCAGGTTATCCTGCTGACCGTTTACGAATTCTCTTCTCCCGCCGTAAGAGCCTCTTGCTGTGTTTTCAGCTCCCCATCCGCCGCCGCCGACGGTAATCGCGGCTTCGACAATCATATCATGCGGCAAGAGGCGGTCATAAGCATTCGGTGAACCGCTTTGGTGAACCCCGATGGGCACATAAACAGTGCCCGAAGGAACGGATGTCGGAGGCCCGGGATAATAATTTGGATAGGTTTTGGTGTACCGGCTCATTCCGGGATCAACGACTTTAACAACGCCCTGTGAAATCAGGCCGAGGACGTTATGATTGTTTTCGGCAGGCTTGCCGTCTGCACTGTGATCGCCGTGTACTTCGATGGTATTCGCTAACCAGATATTTCCTGTTGCTACGACAGTAATTTTATCTTTAACTTTGTTTATATTTGCTGAGAGTGCAGGGTCGCTGCTCCCGATTACTACATTTCCATTAACAAAAATTTGTCCTCCCGGCTGGGATTCAATTCCGCCGAAAGACTGCGTTACGTAAGTTTGATCAATCTGGCGGATAATTCTTTGACCTGTCGCATCCGCATCAGCAGGTCTGACATGATAGGAATAGATATTATAGCGTTGATAATTAGAACCTCCGCTGCCTGGAACGATTCTGAAATCATAAGTTCTGCCGTCGGAAGACTGCTTATAACCTTTGACGGTGCAGTTGTTTGTTATGCGTATCTTTCCGACATTATTGGCATCGACAAAAAATTCAAGATGTACCGCGGGCATGCCATCCGTCATAGAATGAGCAACCGGCGTGAAACGATATGCCTGAGCGGTACTGTCTCGGAATCGGTCAACTTTGCTTTGAACGGTCGCTTCATCAACTACGCGGCTGTCAGGCTGGTTGAAGTAAATACCCTGCTGGAAAAGGTTCATGATGCCTGCATATTTATCGCCGCCGGCCGAAGTGTATCTTGATTCGCCCATCGAAACGGGTTGTAGAAACTGAGGCTCTCCGATTATATAAATATCTCTTTCATCTGAACTTTCTCCGGTCAGGCGATTGATTTGCAGAGGCATATCAATTATTTCCCCATCAACATAATTAACAGGAGAAGTGGAAGTTGAGCCGGTAGGGACTCTGCATTTCCCCATGGCCCAGCCGCTGATAGCCTGCATAACGAGCGTATCTATAGTTCTGTTGAACATGCCGCTGTGACCGTTAGAAATAATTCTGTAAACCGGCCTTGCTTTTATAAAGGCATAAAAATTGATCGAGTAATCGCAATCTGCGCCTGTGAAGCTTAGATTGCCGGTTGTTCCGGGAGAGCCGGTGTATAAAGTTGTGAGCATGTCCTGCTGCTGGCTCATCCAGAAAATGGCTTTTTCATAACCTGCCTCTGCGGCCAGCAGTGCGGCTGTTTCATTATTCTGCTTTATAGCTTGCTGCCTTGTACCATAGGCGATTGCGAGCATGCCTACGCCGAAAGCGGACATAATCATGATTGCAACAACCATCAGAATAAGTACTGTACCGGGTTTTTTATTTTTGTATTTCATATTTTATTGCGGCCACTTATTTCGAATCAGAACAGAGTTAGCGACTCTGATCTGGTCTCCATTATCGGGGTCAGTAAGAACAATGTTAATTCTAACACTTCCTTTTCCGACTCCGCTGATGGCGGTATGACTGAAAGCCCCGCAGCCGGGAGCGGCACTAACATTTTCGGCCAGAACGATTGTCTTTACATTTGCAGTGTTTCTCGAACCTCCGCCGGCGGGAACTGCGCCTGGAGGACAACTGCCGTAATCGACTTTCAAATCGCCGCCGCTTATATAGAATAGAGCGTAAGCTGTTGAAGTTTTTGTAACGTCCATTAGATTGTAGGTGTCGCCCGCATCAAGGGCAACATCCCAATATCTAAATTCTACGGCGTCTCCCGATACCACAGTTTCCTGGCCGGGTGTTGCAGAAACAGCGGGGGTAAAAGTGGAGCCGCTGATGCTGTATATTATATAATCTTTGCTGTTCGCCATTCTTCCAATATTAGAGAATGCCAGAGCAGCGGCACGAGCATCATCTTTAATTTTCTGATGTGCCTTATCATAAGTGAACTGCCAGCCATTGGCGGAATTAACTACTAAAACACCTACTATGAGCATAAGAATACATGAAATAGCCATAGTCATTGCCAATTCGACGAGGGTTATTCCTGAACGGAATTTAATTTGATTATGGCGCATTGAATTCTATGATCCATCCAGTCGAACATAAGTATTAAAAATTATAGGCGACTGGCAAAGTGTAGTTCCTCCGCTTCCAGTGGCTTTGCCTAACTGCCATCGAATCATAGCGGTTAACTGGCGCAGTGTTGTTCCTGAAATCGCATCCTGCTCAACATCGTTAAAACCAAGAACGATAAACATAGGTACGCCGTTGATTGTGGCGGACTCGCCCATCGTGAAACCTGAAGGAACGGAAGAAGATGTAAAACCGAGCTGTAAATCAGAAGGATTGTAAACAGTTGAACCGCCGGTGCTTTTCCAGTCTTCCAGGAGAAGTTGTGCGGTTTGTGAAGCGGTGATTTGTGTTTGAGCCAGGCGCTGGTGTTTTGCCGAATGATACTGGTAATCCAAAACGCCGACGGCAGCTATGCAAATCAAAGCGATAGCTACCATCATTTCAGTCAGCGTGAACGCGTTTGAGAATTTTCCACGTTTCATAATCATCAGCGCACTCCTGACCGCCAAAAAAAATCAGAGGGGCTAACAAAAGCCCCTCTGTGATTGGCATTTTAATCAGGTTACAAACCTGATTATTGCGGTCCTCCGGAGAAGACCCCCACTTCATTCAGCGTCAGATCCGTGCCCGAAGTAATCGAAGCAGGCTTTGTCACTGTGATCGTAAAGGTCAGCGGCGGATTCGCGGTTTCATCGTAAGAAGTAGTCCAGCTATAATTGGTTGAGGCGAAATAAGTACCCTGCAGATCGCCGGTGGTGAAACCCAGATTTGCAAGAGTGGGATTTGCCCAGGCACCCTGTCCGCCCTTTTCAGCGGCATAAGCTCGCAGAGAGGTAGCAATAGTACCGGCAACGGATTTGCCTTCCGACCATTTCGCCGAATCAACTCTGCCTCGCATCAAAGGAATCGCCACCGCAGCGAGAATACCAACGATGAGAATAACAACCATAAGTTCGATCAATGTGAAACCTTTTCTACTTTTCATGTCTGTACCCCCAATAATTTTATTTGTTGTTTAAAATTTTTTCACTATCTATATAAAAACATAATAAATAAATTAATTTATGCAAACTTTAAGGAATATTTTAACCTTTGCCCATTGTAAAAATCGGCATATATAGAGCCAGAACGACAAGAAGTACAACGCCGCCTACAGTGACAATCATTATCGGCTCTAACAAGCTTAACATTGCTGTAAGAGTGGCATCGACCTTTCTCTCATAATAATCGGCGGTTCTCTCAAGCATTATCGGAAGTGAGCCGCTCTCTTCTCCGACCTGAATCATTTTGTTGACCATGTTTGGAAAGAAATTCGCTGCGGTCATACTTGTAGAAATACTCGAACCTTCTACAATACGCTCTTTTGTACGTATCACTGCATCTTTGATAATGTCGTTATTGCTCATCGTAGAAAGGATTTTGAATACCTCGAGCATCGAAACGCCCGCGGCAAGCAGCGCTGACATCGTTTTGCAGAATATAGCGACAAAAGCGTATTTGATTAGTTTACCGAAAAGAGGCATAACAAGAAATTGCTTACTGAAAAATATATGTCCTTTTTTGCTTTTTCGGTATGTAAGCATTAATGATACAATGATTACTATAACCGAACCGGCAATATAAACGAGGTTATGGCAAATTGCGTCATATCCGTCCATAAACATTTTTGTAAAAGCCGGCAGTTCGCCTCCGAGCTGCTGGAATATCATTTTGAAACGAGGAATGATGAAACTCATCATAAAAACTATTAACATTACAATGAAAATCATGACAAAAATTGGATAAGCGAGCGCGACTTTGATTTTTTTGCTGAATTTGTCACGCCCGTCGAAATATTCTGCAAGCCTCTTAAGAGAACCAGGCAGATTACCGCTTGTTTCGCCGGCGAGAATCATCGCAATACTTAATTTATTGAACACTTTCGGATATTCTGATATGCCGGCTGAAAAAGGTTCGCCTTTATTGACTTTCGCCAGAACTTCTTTCATTATATGGCGGAGAGTCGGATTTTCGATATCTTCAGCAATGGTGCCCAGCGCAGTAGCAACAGGGACGCCGCTTTCCAGCATTGTAGTCAATTGCCAGTAAACGGCGGATAATTCCGCTGATTTTACTTTCTTCCGGAAGGATACCGAAGAATGTTTTTTTGTTTCATTGGCGATTTCATTTACGGAAATAGGAACAAATCCCTGTTCACGAAGCCAGCTTATAACATCATTTAATGATCCTGCCTGTTTAACGCCTTCTTTGCGTTCTCCGGCAAAAGTTTTAGCGGTATAACTAAAAACCTGCATCTTTTATACCTTTTTCGATAATAATTGCTTGCTTCTATTTACAGGCATATCGGCGTCTGTCTACTGCGAGTTTAGCTAAGCTTTAATGTTTTCAGTGTACGCTACGCTGAGTACTTCTTCGGCAGTTGTCATTCCTTCAAGAATTTTGCTCACACCGCTTTCAAGCAGTCCCCCATATCCTTTCTTGCGGGATATTTCTCTAATCTGCATTTCATTTCCGCCCGAGATGATGCATTGGCGGATATCATTATCGATGACGAGAAACTCAAAAACAGGGAGCCTGCCGCGATAACCTGACCATCCGCAGGCAGAGCAGCCTTTGCCATGATAAAATTTATACTTGGGTTTCTGATTAGGATCGAGTTTTAATCTTTTCAGTAAATCATCATTTAAATCGATTGGTTCCTTGCAGTTTTCGCAGATTCTTCTAACCAAACGCTGAGCGACAATGAGATTTAAAGATGATACGAGTAAATACGGCTCGATACCCATATAAATCAAACGGCTTATAGCGCTCGGAGCATCATTAGTGTGAAAGGTGCTTAAGACAAGGTGGCCTGTAAGCGAAGCTTTGATTGCTATCTCAACTGTTTCCTTGTCTCTGATCTCACCTACAAGAATCACATCCGGGTCCTGCCTTAAAATCGCTCTGAGGCAAGATGCAAAATCCAAACCTATTTCGGGTTTGACCTGAATCTGATTGATTCCTTTAAGCCTGTATTCAACAGGATCTTCAACCGTTGTGATATTTTCGGTAGGGCTTTTAAGATAATTCAAAGCCGAATATAATGTGGTGCTTTTGCCGCTTCCGGTTGGTCCGGTAATAATTACTATTCCGTGCGGCTGGGTGAGGATTGCCTTGAATTCATCCATTAAGCGGGGCTCAAATCCCAAACTTTCGATGCTGTGATTCACAGCTCCGGCATCGAGAATACGCATTACAATCTTTTCACCATAGATGACAGGAATTAACGATACACGAACATCAATGTCACGGCCGGAAGTCTTAATTTTAAATCGGCCGTCTTGCGGGAGACGGTGTTCCGCAATATCCATATCTGAAAGTATTTTGATCCTTGTGATAACTGCGGCCTGCATCTTACGAGCAGGGGGCACCATATCTCTTAGGACGCCATCGATTCGCATCCTGATAACCATTGAATTTTCCTGCGGCTCGATATGAATATCGCTGGCGCGGCTTTTAACTGCCTGGCTTAGAAGCAAATCAACAAAGCGGATAACAGGAGCCTGCGTTGCGGCCTGTTGATTTTCGGTATCGGATTCAATTTTTGTATTTTCCTGAATAGTTTCAATTTTTTGGTCTTCTTCGCCTGTTTCTATTTCGACAAGATCTCGAAGATGCTGTTCTTCTACATCAGAGCCGTGATAAATCATTTCGATTGCGTGCATTATTTCGCTGTTATTGCTAACAACTACTTTTATTTCACGCTGCAAACGCTGGGTAATTGTATCTATCGCGACAACATCGAGGGGATCGGCCATTGCGACTATGATTTTATCGTCTTCAATACCGACTGCGGCAACGCAGAATCGCTTTGCGATTGCTTCGGGTAAAAGACGTGCGATGTTCATATCGATTTTATTGGCATCATCCAGCTTTTTGTACTCGAGTGAAAGATAATCTGCAAGGAAACGGGTAATAGTGGATGATTCTTGTTTGCCGGTGCGTAAAAGTATTTCGCCTAATTTACCGCCTTGTTTGCTTTGCTCTTTTAAAGCTTCATTGAGATCGTCACGGTTGAGAAAACCTTTAGAGACGAGCCATTCCCCAAAAGGCAACTGATTTTTTATTTCAGGTGTTTTTGCTGCTATTGTCGCCATTAGCTATGTAATCCATCTTAAAATATCTACTTTGTATACTATCAAAGTCCTATTCATCTATCGAATCTTTTAAAATATAAGATAAGAAGTAAAAGGGAGCAAAAAGTAGATTCTTAATTATTGAACCGTAATAACTTGCAGGAAATAAGGTAAAATTGCCGATTAAACAATATGGGACGGTATCGAAGTTTATGATTATGGACAATTTATATCTGGGTAGTGTATGGCATTGTGGAATTTCAAACCTGAAGTAAATAAGTTAGTGACCAAAGCAATAATAAAGGCCAATGCTGAGGCCGAGAGTTCGAATAAAGACAGTTCGACAGAAGCTGGAAGTATAATAAATCAGATTAAATCTCGTGCGGATAAAAACAAGAAAATGTACAGCCAAATTGTTACACAAATAATGGCTGAAAACGAGGATAGATTCGAACAGATTGCCAAAGAACATAAGCGGGAAATTGCGCAGCTAAAATCTGATGCTGAAAAAACAATTAAGAAAGAAAAAGAAAACGCGCAAGCACTGGCACAAAATACAATAGACAAAATCAAAGCGGAATACGCAAAAAAAGAAAAAAGCCTCGAATTGCAGGCTGAGCAGACTGAATGCGAATGGCGAAAAATAATTGAGCAGGAGCGAATTAAAAATCAAGAATCGATTTTTTCATTAAATAAAGAGATAAAACTGAAGACTCAAACGTTTGAAGCCGAGGCGGCTAAGCTCAGGTCTGAAACCAAAGAGGCGATATCGATTATTAATGAAGAGGCCCAGAGTAAATCGGCCAGCCAATCGCAGGAATTGGCAGAAGCGAAAGAGTTAGCGGCTGCGGAAGCAAAACAGAAAATTGCGATACAGGACAAACTGAATAACGAAATAGCGAGGACACTTGAATTAGCGGACAAATTGAAACAGGTGGAGGAGAC
>JAKJEQ010000010.1:21557-30042 GCA_022705345.1 Planctomycetota bacterium
TCAAAGCTGAATCGGAAAATGAAATTTCGCGAATACAAATTGAAGCTCAAAAAGCGATAAGCAGGGAACAGGATTCGATTCGTGCTGAATATGAAATCGTGCTGGAAAGAACCATTAATGATTTTGACGCAAAAGAAAAAAGGTACCGGCAGCAAATATCCGATCTTGAGTCAGAAGCGGAAGAAGCTATTACATCGCTGAAGATTGAAAATGACGCGAATATCAGAAAGTATGAAGAAGAAATTTCACGAGTAAGGAACGAATCAAATAATAGCATAAATCAATTAAAAATCGAAGCTGACGAAAAGCTTGCTGGTCAGACTCAACTTACAGTAAGGGCGGAAGAGATGGCTGCGCTGGAGTCAAAGGCAAAGATTCGCGTACAGGAGCAGTTGAACAAAGAAAAACTGAAGAATGATGAGCTGGCCGGGAGACTGACGGAAGTAAATTCAGATTTTGAAAGAAAAATAGCAGCTATTGAAAATAATTACACAAATGAAATTAACATGATGAAATTGCAGTCAAAAGAGGCGATATCGAAGGAAAAGGCCTTAACGGCTGCGGAAGCAAATGAGAAAATCGAAAATTTAAAAACTGATTTTGCAGAAAAAGAAAAAGAATATTTGAACAGGATTTCGCAGGCAGAGACTAAATTTAAATTGGTTTCTCAAGAGCGGTCGAATGCCCTGGAATTAGTAAAATCTTTAAGAAATGATGTAGAAGCGCAGGCAGAAGAATGTGAACTGAAGATAACGAAAATCAAACAATCTTCGGAGGAAACTGTTTCTAAAGTAAAAGCAGATGCGAATGAATCGATTCTTAACGCTAAATTAAAAGCCGATGAAAAAATCGCCGCTGAGAGAGAGATGAAGATTAGCGCTATGGCAGAGGCTAAAACCCAGGCAGATGCCAGGGAGCAGGTTCAGGAACATCTCAGGCAGGAAAAAACAAAAAACGAGGAACTGCAAAAAAAGATTTCGCAAATAACATTAGAAACACAGGAAAAAATATCGCAATATATAACGGAAGCATCGAGGCAAAAGACGGAATTCCAGGATATTCTTTACAAGGAAAAAGAACTGGCAAGTAAGATTATAGAAGATATGAAGGAGGAATTCGCCGAGAAAGAAAACGAATATCTAAACAGAATTGCAGAAGCCGAGACCCAGGCGAAAGAAGCGGAAGATAAGGAAAAATCCAAAACAAGGGAAGTTGTTGCCGAACTCGAAGCGGAAATGGACGCTAAAGTTAAAATTTATGAACAAGATAAAAAATGTATTAAAAATGAATATGAAAAAATTATAGAGGAACTAAAAGCGGTAGCTGCCGCAAACTCAGCGAAAATCAAAGCTGAGTCCGAGCAGAAACTTGCAGACCAGATTCAGAAAACCGAAAAACTGGAAGCTATAGCCGCACTGGAAGCGAAGACCAGATTGAGAGTCCAGGAGCAATTGAGTAAAGAGAAGGCTCTTGCGGAAGAATTGAAAAACCTGTTAACAAATATCAAACTCGAGACACAGGAGAAAATCAGCCGGATACAGACAGAGACGTCATCGGAGGTTTCGCGAGTAAAATCTGAGGCCCAGGAATCGATTCGTGAAGAAAGGGAAAAAGCAAAAGAAGAATCAAAATACGCGATAGAACTGATAAAATGCGAGTACGCAGATAAAGAAAAGAATTACCAGCGGCAGATTCTGCAAATCAAAAAAGACGCGGCTGAATCTATGTCAGAAGAGCAAGCTAAAACACGTCAGACAATATCCCTGTTGAAGGCAGAGTTAGACAGCAAACAAACAGAATATCAAAACGAGATAAATAGAGTTCGGGCTGATGCCGAAAAGACGATAGAAAAAACAAGAGCAGAGAATCAGGACGCTATTTCGAAAGTACGGCTTGAAGCAAGCAGCAAACTTGCGGAAGAAATTGAGAAAATCAAATCGCAATCACAGGAGCAAATAATCAGGAATGAAGTCGAGGCCGAAGCGAGATTTTCTGCGCAGGAAGCTGAATATGAAAAAACAATGAAGGATCTGCGTGTTGAAGTTGACCGGCTGTATACTGCTTCGCAGGATATTATTGCCAGAACAAAGAACGAAGCTGAAGAAAAATTAACAGCGGCTAAGACGGAATCGCAGTCAGCTCTTTTGATTTATAATGAGGAAATAAGAAAAGTAAAATCAGATTCGCAGGAAACGATTTCAAGACTGACGACGGAATGGGAAAAGAAATTATCCTGCGCGAAACTGGAATCAGAAGCGGAACTGAACGCTTATAAAGATGATATCGCGAAAATTAAAAGCGAATCACAGGAAGCAATTCTTAAGGTAAGAGCGGAAAACGAAGAGAAATTATCAAAAGCAAAACAAGAATATGAGACGGCTTTAAATGCGTATAAAGATGAAGTTCAAAAAATCAAGCAGGAATCCCAGGCATATACAGATAAAATCAGAACCGAGGCGGAGGGAAAATTTGCCGAACAGTTGAAGAAAACGCGAATGGCGGAGATTTGGGCAGAAAACGAAGCGGAAACCAAAGAGAAAATACAGGCATTATTGAACCAGGAAAAACAAAAGAACGGGGACCTGCAAAAAAGAATTGCCGATATGAAATTTGAAGCTGAGCAGAAAATAGCTGCAAATAAGGCGGAAAACATTCAAATATCTGCTGCATACGAGAAAGAAATAGAGCGTTTAAAAGAAGAAATGCAAAATTCCATTTCTAACACGATTAAAGAATCTGAAGAAAAGTTGAAAGCTCAAATGCGGATGACTGCCAAAGCAGAAACTGCCGCTGCTTCAGAAGCAAAACTGAAATCTGAAATATATGAGCAATTAATAAAAGAACAACTGAAAGTTGATGAACTTACAAGAAAATTCGCGGAAAGCGAATCTGAAACTATAAGAGCCATAGCGTCAGAGCAGGCCAGATCTGAAGATATTATATCATCATTAAAGGCAGACAACGAAGCGAAATTGAAAGAATATGAAAATAGGATAAATGAAATCAAAGCCGAATCGCAAAGAATGATCATACAAGCTAAATCCGAAGCGGAAAAAAGAATAGCCGGGCAGGTTCAGCAAATTTCCAAATCTCAGACAATCGCGTCAATGGAAGCAAAAGCAAGGATGCAGGCACAGGAACAATTCAGGTGCGAAAAGCTGAGAGCCGATGAATTGGCGGAAAAACTTACAGAAATGAAAATTGAGACGGCACATGTTATCTCGAACATAAAATCTGAAAGTATGTCGGAAATCCAACGATTGAAATCAGAGTTTGAACAGGAGATCTGTAATATTAAAAGTGAAAAAGATGAAAAAGAAATTTATTATCATCAGCTCCTGGCGGAAGCACAGACTAATGCGCAAAAACAAATAAGAGAAGAAAAACAAAAAGCGGAACAGTCTATTTCTGAGTTGCACGAAAAAATCTCTTCTTTAATAAACGGGCATAAAACGGAAATTTCAAAAATTAAATCTGAAAATGAACAAAAACTGAAGGAACTTAAATCCGCCTCTAGTTTGAATGATACATCGATAAAAGCTGAGGCGGAAAAGGCAATTAATAAAATCAGGAATGAAGCAAAAGAATCGGTTTTGAAAATAAAGCTTGCTTTTGAAGAGAGGATTGCGAAGCTTCAGACTGAAATGCAGGAAACCGCAGCGAGAGAAAAAGCCAGAGCTGACGAAAAGGAAAACGCGTATATAGCTGCTATAGAATCTTTGCAGGCAGAATCCGCCAGAAAAACTGAAACTTATGAAAATGAAATTGCCAAAATCAAGGCAGAGATGGGAATGAAGATGATTCGGCTGAAAGTCGAAGCCGATAACAAACTTGCGGCCGAGCAAATCAGAATCACTGAAATGTGCAGGCATATTGAAACACTTGGGGATATAGAGCTGAAATATAACGCGGATGTAAACCCTGTCTTTGATTACCCTATAAAACGCAAACCGCTAAAGCAGACTGCTTCAAAAGCAGATGATGCGATGCTGAAAATACAAAAACTTGCGGAAAAATTAAGGGACTATACGGTTAATTCCGAAATCGAAGAAATTGAAGACATTATCAAAAATTCTATGACTTCCAACAAGCAGTAAGAGTTTGGATAGCGTAATATTCTCCGGTATTGTTCTTATTGATTTCATCAACTGAAGCTTTAACCGATAAGGTCACAAGAACTGCGCCATCAGCGGGGTTGTGAATTATTTCAACCGGCTCTTTCAGGAACGTATCGAAAGCGCACCAGTCGGTTGGTTTGGCGCCTGTCTGGTCGATGCCTGAACCGTCAAAATGCAACTGATATTCAGTTTGTAAAGATATCGAACCGGAGGATAATTCTGAGCTTTTGCTGTTATCGGCAGTGAGAACCACGTCGCCATTGGTGTAGAGCGTCAGAGAAGCTTGTCCCTCTGAAGTTTTAGTTTTATTATTCAACTCGAGATCGATATCTTCAAAATATGTATCCGACCATTCAACGACAGAGCTGACGGTGCAGGTAATTCTGCATTGTGCGATCGCGGGCGTGGGGGCATTCTTAGCTAACAGGAAGTCCGGATTAAACGCAAAAGCAATCAAAACAGCTATAAATAAATTCCAGATTTTCATCGAAATTTATTATAGCAAAAATCCAATTTGAATACAAGAGATGCAGGGTAAAGAGCTGAAGGTTTGGGACAAAACAATAAAAAAAGGCCGTCTAAAACGGCCTTTTTGGAATCTATTTTTTCGAATATTTAGTCGAGTTCAACACCTTCCGGGACGGGATCGCCTTCTTTGACAATGCCTTTTTCGACTAACTTGGCATAAGCAATGCAATATCTTGCCCATGGCCTGGCTTCAAGCCTTGCCTTTGAAATGCCTCGCCCGGTAGCTTCGCAGATCCCATAAGTTTCATCGTCAATACGGGCTAATGCTAAATTAATTTCATGAAGGATTTTTCTTTCGCTATCAAGCAGGTTAAGCGAAAATTCCTGTTCATAATTGTCAGTCCCTATGTCAGCCATATGGATTGGCATACTTGACAAATCGCCGCTGGCATCGAGCCGTGATTTCTTTAAAGCTTCATCTTCGATATGATTTACGTCACCCACAATTTCCTGTCTTTTTTCGTGAAGCAACTCTCTGAAATGCTCAACCTCGTCAGGGCTTAAGTATTCGTTCGTTTTGGTATAAACCGGAACCGGTTCATTTTTTTTCTTGTCGTTCTGCTTCATAGCGTTCTTGTCAATGTATATTCGTTTTTTCATTTTTTCCTTTATCTATATACGTTTCAAAAAACAAATGAGCGGGTACCATTTTCCCTAAATCGCACATACCGCTCTCATTTAAAGAGCAATAATATAGTCAGCGGCGATAATGATTGCAAGACATTTTAAATTTTATCATAAGCTCCTGTTACGTAAGTGTTTATGTTCTTTTGAACTGTTTCTCGAGTTCTTGCAGCGAAAATTTAATAACAGTCGGCCTGCCATGGGGGCATCTGCTTGCTCTCTCAATTGCCTCTTTATCGGCTAAAAGCTGGTGCATCTCAAGCTGATTTAATTTTTGACCTGCTTTAACAGCGGCTTTACAAGCTGCCATATCCAGTATTTTATGAAGTAGCCTTTCAGCATCCAGTTTTTCCGCCGATTCATTGAACAAATCGAGCAAATCCATAACAAAATCAACTGGCTGAACTTTGGAAAGGAGAGTGGGAAAAGCCTGAATAGCCCATAAACCGGGGCCGAAAGATTCGATAACTATACCTAATTTCTCGAGAATGGGTGCAGATTTATCGAGTGCGTCTTTTTTTGCCGGATTAATTTCGAAAGTTTCAGGAATTAGGAGTTTTTGAGATTGCAGTTTGGAGGCATTATCGCTCGCCAAACGCCTGCATAAATCTTCATATATTATTCTCTCGTGCAAAGCATGCTGGTCAACAATCAAGAAACCTTCTTCGGTCTGAACGATTATGTAGCTGTCATGAATCTGGTAATAACCCTGAGCTGTGGAAGTCTGGATTGGTTCACTATAAAAATTCTCGCGCTGCTGTACTGCGATTGAATCGCTTTTTTTCGCGAAATCGCTAAAGTTAAATCGGGGCTGCGATGTTGATTCGGTGCTTCTGAAAAAGCCGGAAATTGCATCGGTTATCTGCTGTGTTCGAGAATTATCTTCAGCAGGCACATACGATGTTTTTGGAATCGCCGCGGTAACATCGAGATTCATCGAAAGCATTTTTTCTCGAATCAAACCGAGAAGCTGCGAATAAATGAGATTAGCATTATCAAAACGTACTTCGATTTTTGTCGGATGGACATTTACATCGAATTCGTCCGCAGGCATTTTGAAGAAAATGAAGACTACCGGATATTTATCCGGCTCCATCAGCCCGCGGTACGCATCTCGAACTGCTGCTGACAGAAATTTATCGCGAATGTATCTGCCGTTAAGAAAGAAATATTGATATTTATTGTTTGATCTCGCGTTTTCAGGTCTGCTGACAAAAGCCGTTACATGCAATTTTTTCTCAGTGCTTTGAATCTGAATCAGGGACTGAGCAAAATCAATTGCAAAAAGCTTCTCGATTCTTTCTGTTATGCTTGAACCGCGGGCAAGCCTGTAAAGCTCTCTATCATTATGAAAAAGGTTTAAAGCGATATTCGTATTTGCCAGGGCGATTCTTGTGAATTGCTCGGCTATATGCGAAATTTCGGTATTGGCGGTACGAAGAAATTTTCTTCTTGCGGGCAGCTTGTAAAATAAATTTCTTACTTCTATAGTTGTGCCCTGATTTGCCGAGCAGGGCTGAATCTGACTTTTTACACCGCAATCAATCTCTATTCTGTTTCCTTCGATAGATTCCGGTGTTCTGCTGGTGACGATTACTTTTGCTACAGAAGCGATGCTCGCAAGGGCCTCGCCGCGAAAGCCCATCGTGGAAATATTCAGTAAGTCGGCGCTGGACTTGAGTTTGCTTGTTGCGTGAGCTTCGAAGGCGACGGAAAGGTCTTCTTTGTCCATCCCGCAGCCGTTATCGATTACGCGGATAAGAGCTTTTCCGCCGTCTTCAACATAAATCGAAATTTCGGTTGCGCCGGCATCGATACTGTTTTCGACAAGTTCCTTGACAACGCTGGCAGGTCTTTCAATAACCTCACCGGCCGCAATCATATTTATAGTATTCTGGTCAAGTACTTTTATATGACCCATTTGAGCACCGGCTTTGAAGAATTATTTTATAAACAGGCTTTGACCGGTCATCTCCGGCGGCTGAGGGAGTTCCATCATCTCAAGCATCGTAGGCAAAACATCCGCAAGCCTGCCGTCATTACGCAGTTTTCTGTTTTGATTTTTCTCATCGAAAATAATCAAAGGCACGTCGCCTATTGTATGCGCAGTATGCGGCCCTTTGTTATCGGCATCGTACATCCGTTCAAAATTTCCATGATCGGCAGTAATAACCGCGGCTCCGCCGAGCTGTTTCACTTTCTCGAGGATTTTACCGACACAGTTATCGACTGTTTCGGCAGCTTTTACCGCCGCCTGAAGAATGCCTGTATGGCCGACCATATCAGGATTGGCGAAATTGATAACGATAAAATCGTATTTGTTCATTTCGAGCCTCTGCAAAACGGCATCACAGACGGCGTTTGCGCTCATTTCAGGCTGTAAATCGTATGTCCTGACTTTAGGCGAAGGCACTATCTGGCGGTCTTCACCAGGATAAGGCTTTTCAGTGTAATCATTAAAAAAGAAAGTAACATGCGCATATTTTTCTGTTTCTGCGCATCTAAACTGGGTTAATCCGAGCTGACTGAAATATGCCGCGGCGATATTCTTCATTCTCGGAAGTTTCGGGAAGATTACAGGAGCCGGAATTGTAGCATCATACTCCGTCATGCATAAATAATAAGTTTTTGGTCTTACGGTTCGCGCGAAACCTGTAAAGGCATCATCGACAAAAGCGCGGGTGATTTCACGAGGCCTGTCTCCGCGGAAATTAAAAAAGACAACCCCGTCGCCGTCTTCGACTTTTGCCAGCGGCTGTTCATTTTCATCTACGATACAAACCGGTTCTATAAATTCATCTGTAATTTGTTTGTTGTAGCTTTCCTGCATTGCCTGATGAGCGGTTTTTGCTCTGTCGCCTTTTGCCGCGGTAAGGCATTCATACGCTTTCTGAACTCGCTCCCAGCGGCTGTCCCTGTCCATAGCGTAAAACCTGCCCATTATAGTGGCGATTTTGCCTATGCCTTTTTCGGCCATTTTACTTTCAATTTCATCAAGATATCCAATGCCGCTGTCAGGAGGGGAGTCTCGTCCGTCAGTGAAAGCGTGCAGATATACTTTTGTGAGATTATTTTGTTTTGCGAAATCGAGAACACCGTAAAGATGACTGAGCAGAGAATGAACCCCAATATCGCTGCACAATCCCATAAGATGGAGTTTGCCGTTGTTCTTTTTTATATATTCGGCCAATTTAATCATTTCGGGATTTTTTAGA
>JAKJEQ010000110.1 GCA_022705345.1 Planctomycetota bacterium
CCCGTGATCGCCGATAGCGCCGCTAACGATTATTTTATCGCCGGCGGTAATTCTTTCAAAACCGATATCGGCTTTAGGCAGTTTCAATCCAATTCCGGATGTATTGATAAAAAGTTTATCGGCCGATCCTGCCTCGACGACTTTCGTATCGCCGCAAACGATTTGAATATTTTCCTCTTTAGCCGTTTTTGCCGCGCTTTCCATAAGTTGTTTGAGAACTTCGATTTCAAGACCTTCTTCGATAATTAGCGACATACTTAAAACAAGCGGTTTTGACCCGCTTACGGCAAGGTCGTTAATCGTGCCGCAAACCGCAAGTTTGCCTATATCGCCGCCATTGAAAAAAAGCGGCTTAACCACAAAACCGTCAGTTGTGAAATTTATTGCGTTTTGCCCGATTTGAATTTCTGCCGAATCTGTGAGTTTATTTAGAGTGTAATTTCCAAATGCGGAAAGAATTACATTGCGAATGAGTTCATCAGTGAGTCTGCCTCCTCCCCCATGCGCAAGTAATACTATTTCTCCGCTCATTGACCTCGCCTTTTTCTGCGCCCGTATTTAAACCACGCTGCGCAAGCTCCTTCGCTGCTTACCATACATGGGCCGACCGGCGTATCCGGTGTACAGTTGTTTGCGAACATTGCGCACTGCGGCGGGTCAATTAGTCCGCACAAAACTTCGCCGCACCTGCATCCGGTGAGGTCTTCTTCAGGTATAAATTGAACATCTAAATGTTTTTCAGCATCGAAATCGCTGAATTGTTCTTTGAGTTTTAATGTGCTTTGCTTGATTTGTCCTAATCCCCGCCAGTAACCGTCAACCTCATCGAAAGTATCGCGGATAATTTGCTGAGCTGTTTTATTCCCCTGTGAAGTTACAGCGGCTGGATATACAGAAGCAACAGAAGGACAATTGTCGGCAATTTGAGAGCAAATCTCAGATATTGCTACAATGATTTGCATCGGTTCAAAACCCGCCACCACGCAGGGTTTTCCGAAATTTTCGACCAAAGGTTTATATGCATCCGCCCCAATGATGACACTTACGTGTCCCGGGCACATAAACGCGTCAATCTGGCTGTTTTTGTCGGTAAGAAGAGCTTTCATGGCGGGAATTACTGTTTTATGATTGCTGAAAATAAAAAGGTTTTTGATGTTTTGAGCTCGAGCTTCATTGACGATAACCGCAGTAGCCGGCGCAGTTGTTTCAAATCCGACGGCGACAAATACAACTTTCTTATCAGGATTTTCTTTTGCCAACCTTAGCGCATCTTCGGCGCTTAAAATGATCTTTATATTACCTCTTTTTGTCCCCTGTTCCAGCGAACCTCTCCTGCCGGGTACGCGAATCATATCGCCATAAGTGGCTATAATATAGTCGGTTTTCTCCGACATCGATATAACAGCGTCTATGTAACCATGATCGGTAATACAAACAGGGCAACCGGGTCCGCTTAGCAATTTCAATCCATCCGGAAAAGCGTCACGCAGGCCAGTGCGGAAAATGCTTACCGTGTGAGTTCCGCACACTTCCATAATATTGATACGACGTCCAAGTAGTTTATTTGCCCGATCTATCTGCTTATAAGCCCTGTTGATTCTTTCAAGCATTTGTTACTCTATAATTTTACAAAATCCTTATGTTTTTCCGCAATTCTGTCGGCCAATTGATCGATTTTAGTATAATCGTCATCTCTTGGCAATCCCTTAATCACAAGAGGTTCAAGCAATTCGGCTTTTGTCGCGGCCAGCATCTGCTGCAACTGGTCGAGAATCTTTCCTGCCCACCCGAAAGAGCCCATAAACGCAAGGTATTTTGTCTTGGGCCTCAGGGCATTTACCAGAAATGCCGCATAGGCTGCCGCAGGATGAAGAGCGGTCAAAAAAGTTGGCGAGGCAAGTACTATACCCGCCGCATCTACCATTTCGATAGCGATTTTTCCTACATCGGCGTTAACTAAATTAAATTGCTGTACCCCGATACCCCGTTCCATTAAAGAATTTACAAGCCGATCAACCATTTTGCGGGTGCTGCCGTGCATAGAGACATAAGCTACAATAACCTTATTGGCAACATCCTTTTCATCGATCCATTTTTTATACGCATTGATTATCGTCCTGGGTTCGTCATATAATGGCCCATGACTTGGGGCGATAATCTCAATATCCAGGTCTTTTAATTTTTCAATATTCTTGGCTATAATAGTTCTAAACGGCATCATTATTTCGGCGTAATACCGTTTATTGCATTCTAAAACCTTTGACATATCCCTTGCGAATAAGTCGCTTGTAGCAAGATGTGACCCGAAGAAATCGCAGGTAAACAAAATTTTATCTTGTGCCAGATAAGTGCACATTGTTTCAGGCCAGTGTACCCACGGTGTCAAAATAAATTTCAAAGTTTTATTTCCAAGCGATATTTCCTGCCCGTCTTCAATAACCATAAATCGATTTTCATCAATATGCAGCAAATCGACAAGCATTCCCTTGCATTTTGCGTTTGTTACAAGTTTCGCTTCTGGAAAGGCCTGCAACACATCCGGCAATGAACCTGAATGATCCTGCTCGGCGTGATGAGAAATTACGTAATCGATTTTTTTTACCCCGGCTTGCGCAAGATTTTCAAACAGAATATCTTTTTTTGGAGGGTCAACGGTGTCCAGCAAAGCGATTTTTTCACTGCCTTTAATCAGGTATGAGTTATAGCTTGTGCCGTCCGGCAGTGGAATAATCTCGTCAAAGATCCTGCGGTCCCAATCAATTGCACCAACTTCAAAAACATCCGGCTTTACCTGTCTCATTTTGCGAACCTTTCATTATTACAATTTTTTTGCAGCTTCGATCGCTTCTTTATAGTTCGGTTCCTCAGTTATCTCAGGAACAAGCTGTACATACCTGACGATACCCTGTTTATCAACCACAAAAATACCGCGTGCCAGCAAACGCAAGTCCTTTATCAGCATTCCGTAAGCATTGCCGAAAGAAGCAAGGCGGTAATCACTTAAAGTCTGGAGATTTTCAATGCCGGCAGCGCCGCACCATCTGGCCTGAGCAAACGGCAAATCCATACTGATCGCAAGAACAGTAACATCTTTGCCCAATGCCGCGGCTTCTTCGTTGAACTTGCGCGTCATTTTGTCGCAAACACCCGTGTCGATTGAAGGAACAACTGTTATAATGCTAACCTTGTCCTTCGAAATCGAAGAAAACTTTACCGGTGAAAGGTCGTTTGCCGTCACCTCGAAATCCGGCGCCTTATCGCCAACCTTAATTTCAATACCCACAAGGACTACCGGATTGCCTTTCATTGTTACCATACCTTTTCGTTCCATATCGCACCTCAAAAATAACTTAACTCATAACTCAAAACTCAGAACTCAATACTAATAGTTACCCGCTTCTAATTCATAATAAGCCTGCGGATGTGCGCAAGCCGGGCAAATTTGCGGAGCTTCTGCGCCTTCGTGGATGTAGCCGCAATTTCGGCATACCCATTTCTGCTTGACATCTCTTTTGAAAACGATGCCTTTTTCAATATTTTCCGCAAGTTTCAGATACCTGTCGCGATGTCTTCTTTCAGCGACGGCAATGCTTCTGAAAACAGCGGCGATTTCTTTGAAGCCTTCTGATTCCGCGACTTTGGCGAAACCCGGATACATCGAGGTTGTTTCGTGGTTTTCGCCTGCGGCTGCTTCTTTTAGATTATCGATTGTCTTGCCTATAACTCCTGCGGGGAATCCGGCGGTGATTTCAACTTCGCCGCCTTCAAGGAATTTGAATAAACGTTTGGCGTGTTCTTTTTCCTGCTCGGCTGTTTCGGTGAAGATGGCTGCGACCTGTTCAAAACCTTCTTTTTTGGCGGCAGATGCCCAATACGTGTACCTGTTACGAGCCTGCGACTCGCCTGCAAATGAGATTAGCAAATTTTTTTCTGTCTGACTTCCTTTTAAATTCATAGTTTCGCCTTTCTAAAAAAATTATTGTTCTATATTATTATTTCCTGGCATGACTTACACAATCCCTCGATATATACTACCGCCCGCAAAACTTTGAAATTGCCCAAAAGATTTTCAGGTACGGCTATATTGTCAAAAGTTTTGTGTGAAAAGTCAAAAATTTTTTTGCAATTTATACATTTAAAATGCTGATGATTTTCGAGATTGGCGTCAAACCGCCGGACATCGCCGCTGCCTTCAACTATAAATGCCGCTCCCATATCGTTTAAAGTATTCAAAGTTCGATTGACGGTATCGAATGATATATTCGGCAAAAGATGCCTTATTTTTTCAAAAACCATCTCAGCGGAAGGATGCTCTTTAGACTCCAAAAGAGCTTTGTAAATTTCCGTTCTCTGCGGGGTTATCTTCAACCCTTTTTGCCTGCAAAGGTTATGAAACGATTCAAGTTTTTCATCTACATAAGACAACGTATTAATCCTTTCGTTCTAAAAATAAAGAACAAATTAATAGTTATGCCTATATAGGAATTGGTACTATTTGTCAAACAGTTTTTTAAAAAATAATATATTTCTTTGGATTATAGGACCCCAGTTAAACTGGGGGAAATTTAATATGGAAAAATAGAGAAGTTGTGTTAAATTGGGCTGTTTTTAAGTCGAATAATGTAATGTGTTTGAATATATGAATAACAAGCGAAAAGACATTTTGACGACAGGCCAAGTCGCGCAGATTTGTAAGGTTGCGCCGAGAACAGTTACTAAATGGTTCGACAGCGGCCAGTTAAAAGGCTACAGGATCCCCGGCGGCAGGGACCGGAGAATACCAGCCTCCGAGCTGATTCGGTTTATGAAAAACCATAATATGCCGACAGACGCGCTTGAACACGATAGCATCAGAATCCTTATCGTGGACAGCGATTGGCAGCTTGCCAATAATACCGCGTCAGAACTTCGCAAAATTCCCACGCTTATGGTCGAGACGGCAAGCAGCGGATTCGATGCCGGACTTATCGCGCAGAAGTTCGAGCCGCATGTAATCATTATAAATCTTATGGCCGCAAACATCGATGCAGACCATATTTGCAATAACATCCGCGGCAGTAAGGAGTTGCAGACAATAAAGCTGATTGCCTTCGCCGAGGGACTCAAAGAAAATGAAATGGGGGCGGTTTTGAAAAAAGGTTATGATGCCTGCCTGACCGACTCGAGCAATATTTCAGAAATCATCCAGACGATTAATAAGGTCACATCGATACTCTAAATCAAGTATCAAAAATCAAAAAATGAGAAAATAGGGATTTGCCTTCGCATACATTTACAAAAAACTAAGAAATGGTCTCGTTAAAAACTCGTAAATGCGTATAATATCAACGATGTTCCTCTAAATAAATCTAATAAAAGGAAAATAAAATGGAATACGCGGTAGGTAAGGCGGGACGAATAATAGCGGCGAGACTGTTCGAGGGCGAGAATCTTTATGACAGCATCGAAACGATTGCTCTAAAAGAAAAAATTAAATGCGCGGCAGTTCTTATCACAGGCGGGATAAGAAAGGCCGATGTAGTTGTCGGGCCGAAAGTCGAAAAGCCGAAAATAGAGGCGAACTTTTTTAATTTCGAAGGGCCGGGTGAAACGCTCGGAGTCGGGACGATTTACTGCGACGGCGATAAACCAAAACTTCATCTTCACGCGGGAATCGGGAGAGGCGATACCCATATTGTCGGATGCCCGAGAGGCGGAGCAAGCATATTCCTGATTCTCGAAGTAACGATAATCGAAATCGTCGGGATTGACGCAGGCAGAGAAGCCGATGCAGAAACAGGGCTCAAACTTTTGAGAATTAAAAAATAAGTAAAAACCCTGATAGAAATTTAAATAATGAAATATAAAATAGAGCGATTTTAAAATTTAAAAAATTGAGATTGCTTCGTCGTCTGGCTCCTCGCAAAGACAATAAACGCACAATGAATGCGTAGAATCGAAAGGAGAAAAATATGAAAGAGGACGTGGGTGTAGTGTCGGATTTTTTTTCTCATCCAGTAGCTGCGGGAGTGGAGCTTAAGGGGGATTTGAGCCTTGGCGATCATATCATCATCAAAGGGCATACGACAGACATTGAAATGACAGTCAATGAAATTCAAATCGACCATCACGATGTATCGAAAGCAGGGCCGGGCGAATCAATAGGTTTGAAGGTGCCTGACCGGGTTCGCAAGGGCGATCATATTTATAAAGTTTCACCGTGAGACACGGACTAACACTGAATTTTTTTAGACACGGTCCCCGCTTTCGCGAGGATGACACGTTTTCTCTGTATATTACGGTTTCCAGATGGTTCGGTAAAGGGTATTGCCGCGAGCGGTGAGTATTTCAAAACCGCTGTCGGAAACCGTCGGATAAGAAACTATCACATCGTATGCGGGGCTTTCGGATCCATCGACAACCAGAATCTGGCTGTTGTATTTTTTAGCCATGTAAATTGTATGCCTGCTGTCTGCGCTGAAGCGGAGTGATTCGGGCATGATATCGTCATAAGGATTTTGCTGTTTGCCATCGAGGACGACGTGCCACATACTATTTTTTTTGCCGATATATAGCAGATGTTCGCTGTCGGGGCTGAAGACAAGTGCCGGTTTAATTTCGTCATATTCTTCCTGAGGTGATGCATCTTTAACAACTATGTCTTTGCCTTTTCGCTTTATAATGTAAGCTGTGTGCGAGTTGTCTGGACTGAAAAATATCTGGCCCGTGAAATCATCAGACTCAGATTGAACTTTGTTATCAATGACAATAGCCCATTTATTGTTCACCCAGCCTGCAAAGCCGAAATGAGAATCGTCCGGGCTTAGCTTGAGCGAATCATACTTGATGTTTTCGAAGCGCGGGCCTGGCGAATGGTCAACGACAGCCTGCCACTGATAGCCTGATTTGGCGGTATAGAACAAGCGATTATCTTTTAAAAAGACGGGCATATTCTGGCCAATCATATCGTAAGCCTGCGCAGAATTGCCGTCGATGACAACCATTTGTTTGAAATTACTTTTGACGGAGTAAGCGAGATGATTGCTGTCGGGGCTG
>JAKJEQ010000111.1:0-6684 GCA_022705345.1 Planctomycetota bacterium
GTTTATAGGGCAGATCAATCGTGCCGCGATGATAAGTTCTCTGTCGCAGACACTGATCAAATATACTGCGCCGGGGATTCCGGACTTGTACCAGGGGACAGAACTATGGGATATAAGTCTTGTCGATCCGGATAACCGCAGGCCGGTTGATTATCAACTGAGGAAAAATATTTTTTTTGAGATGGAAAATATCGACTGCAAAAGAGCGCTTGAGGAAATGGAAAGCGGGCTTGTGAAGATGTACGTGATATATCATTGCCTGAAAGTTCGCAGGGAAAACGTTGAGGCATTTGACGTAAAAGGAAGTTACGAGCCGATGTCGATTTCGGGAGCGAAGGGGGAAAATGCGGTGGCGTTCAAGCGGGGGGGCAAGATAGCTGCGGTCGCGCCGAGGCTGCTGATAAGCGCGGGAGACGACTGGCAGGATACGGCGGTAGAATTGGGTGGCGGAAAATGGATGAATGAGTTTACAAAACAGATCTTTGAGGGCAGGGCGGAAATGAAAAACCTGCTCAACGATTTTCCGCTGGCCTTATTAGTTAAGGAAAAATAACGTGAGAAATTTCAGAGTGTGGTCGCCGAAGACAGAGAGGATGGAGATAAAAATCAACGATAAGGTACTGCCGATGGCCAAGAAGCAGGAGTGGTGGGAATATTATCGGGAAAGCGGGGATGAATGCGATTACGGATATATAATTGACGGCAAGGGGCCTTATCCTGATCCGCGCAGTTTATACCAGCCCAACGGAGTTCATGGACTTTCGAGAAGTTATGACCATGGAAATTTTATGTGGCTTGATCAGGAATGGATGCAGCCGGCGTTTTCAAATTCTATAATCTATGAAATGCATATTGGCACGTTCACGCCTGAGGGGACTTTCGATTCGGCGCTGGAGAAAATAGATTATTTGAAGGAACTGGGCGTCACGCATGTGGAGGTAATGCCAGTGAATGAATTTGCCGGGAGAAGAGGATGGGGATATGACGGCGTAAATATATTTGCTCCTTATCATCTTTACGGCGGGCCTGACGGGTTGAAGAAATTCATAAATTTCTGTCATTTGAAAGAAATAGGAGTGATACTGGATGTGGTATATAATCACTTCGGGCTTGAGGGAAATTATTTGCAGGAGTTTGGTCCATATTTTTCGAATAAATATAAGACTATATGGGGAAACGCGTATAATTTCGACGGGGAATTTAGTTATGAGCCGAGGAGACTGATAGTCGATAATGCGATGATGTGGCTGCGTGATTATCATCTTGACGGATTGAGGCTGGACGCAGTTCATTCGATTTATGATCAATCGGCGATTCATATACTTGAGCAGATATCGCGACAAGTGGAAAGACTGGAAGAGGAGACAGGGAAGTATTATTACCTGATAGCAGAAAGCGATTTGAATAATCCGCGTATTGTTCAGTATTACGATATAGGGGGGTATGGATTCGACGCTTCGTGGAATGACGATTTTCATCATTCGCTTCATACGGTTTTGACGGGCGAGGAGAGCGGATATTATGAGGATTTCGGTCGAATTGAAGACTTGGCAAAAAGTTTGAAAGCCGTTTATGTTTATGACGGCAAATACAGCAGATATAGAAAGGCGATTCAAGGCAGGAAAGCGGAGCATTGCGAGGGGAATAATTTTATCTGCTATATTCAAAATCATGATCAGGTGGGCAACCGAGCAAAGGGCGAGAGAATAAGTCATCTTGTTTCGATAGAGAAAGCGAAAATCGGAGCGGCGATAATACTTACGTCGCCTTTTGTGCCGATGATTTTTCAGGGAGAAGAGTTTGCGGCTTCAACTCCATTTCAATATTTTACCGATATATCGGACGCGACTCTTGCGAAAGGAATCACCGAAGGAAGAAAGAATGAATTCGGAGCTTTCGGGTGGAACCCGGAAGATGTGCCGGATCCGCAATCGGCGGAGACTTTTTTGCGTTCTAAACTTGACTGGTCACAAATCGAAGCACAACCTCATAAGGCTATGCTCGAATGGTATAAGTCGCTAATTCAATTGCGGAAGGAAAACGAGTTTTTGCGAAACGGGGCATTGAGCGAGGTGGTTGTTAATTATTATGAAATGAATAAAGCCATCGAAATAAAACGAGGAGAAATAAAAGTTACCGCAAATTTGACAGATGAACAACTCGAGATCAGGAATAAAGATGAAAAGGCATTAAGTCTGGAACTGATGTATAAATAGCAGTGAGATGCAATAATATGCGGGATATTTGTCTTATCGAATTTGAGATAAAAGCTTATTTGTGCTTTATTGAAAAAATAATATAAGAAAGAAAGTTTAAACTTGAGGTGCAAAATGACGTCAATAACAGGGGTACATACGTTAGATCATTCAATCTCGACTTTGCATGATTGGCTGAACGATTTGAACAGAGAAATGGGATTTGGTGATATGGAGGAGGCGTTTGTGTCAATGCGGTCTGTTCTTATAGCATTACGGGACAGGCTGACGGTCGATGAGGCGGCGGATTTTGCAGCGCAGCTTCCGATGCTTTTACAGGGAGTATTTTATCACGGGTATAAACCAGGAAACAAGCCTATCAAAATGAAGACAAGCCAGGAATTTGTTAATTATGTGGCAAAAAATTTGACACGACAAATCGACCCAATAAAGGTAATACAATCGGTCTTCGCGGTTTTCAAGAATCGAATGACAGCCGGACAGATTAAAGGGCTTTCGGATACACTTCCGGCAGAGATAACATCATTGTGGCAATGAAAAGACTTGTCTTTCACAGGACTATGAATCAGAATTTCAGATAGGCTTTTAGGAAACCTTTTGGCCTTTTCTGCAAATCATCGAAAGCTTTTGGCAATTCTTCTATCGAATAACTATTTGTCAAAAGATCGAAGGGCCAGAAAGTTCCATTTTCGATAGCGGAAATTGCGGTTCGGATGCCATCGAGGTAAACGGCCATATCCCTTTCGTGAGCGTTTATGACATCGATTCCTTTCCAGTTCCAGACCTGCATATTTATTTTTCTAATACCATCCTGATGATAACCGGCAATGATAAGTTTCCCTTTGACAGCCATCAACTCACCGGCGAGTTCAATAGAATCCTGATGTCCAACTGCTTCAATGACCCGGTCGCAGCCGAGGGAATTAGTGAGCTCTTTTACTTTTTTGATAATGTCGTACTTATTGTCCATGAGAATGATATGTGCCGCTCCTTTGTTTTTTGCCAATTCAAGCGCAAAAGGACGACGCGAGACAGCAATGACCCTGCAGCCGGCGTCGGCGGCGAGGGAAGTAAGCATTGCGCCGAGAAAACCAATCCCGATGATAGCGATAGTTTGCCCGGTAAGAAGTTCGGATCTTTTTAAGATATTCATAGCGCATGCGAAAGGTTCTCCGAGAAACGGATATTGATTTAATGCATCGGGGAGCTTTACGACAGCATCAGCGTTTACGTTCTCGTATTGAGCATATGAATGGTCGGACAGGAAGGTGACACGATCACCTTTTTTTAATCGGCTTACATTTTCGCCGACTTCATCGATGACCCCCCAGCCTTCGTGGCCAGGATAGCCGGGTTCGAGCGGGTACTTGAACCAGTCTCTTCCCTGCCAGACTGGGAGATTCGAAGCGCAGATACCGCATCCCTGAAGTTTGATTCTGACCTGATCTTTTTTCGGATTTGGAATTTCAATATTATAGATTTTAATAAGATTAGGGCCAGCGAAGACGGCGGCTTTGACTAATAAAGTTCTTCCTTCTATTATTGCGGTTTCTGCGTGATTATCGGGTCGTTGTGAATTCATGAATTCCTCTCTTACAAAAAAAATAAAGTCATTGGTATATTAATGTTATGCTCAACGCAGGCAGATGGATGGCGTTCATAAAGTAAGCCTCCGTTCTGATAACTGGTGTGCGGCTTTATCAAACTCGTCAGTAGATATCTGCTGCTCGAGCCATTGTGCAAGCTCAGACAAACCGTCTTCCAATTTAACCTGAGGCGAAAAACCAAGAACGGAGTTCGCAAGTCTAATATCAGCAAAACAATGGCGTATATCTCCGACACGATACTTCCCGGTGATCATGGGATCGATTTTTTTGTTCATAACGGAAGCAAGCAGACGCGCGATTTGCATGATAGTGTAACAGTTTCCGCTACCGATATTAAAAGTCATATCGCGGACATTTCGATTTTCTAAGACTATCCTGCAAGCACGAGTAATATCTTTTACATTGATGAAATCACGTTTTTGATTACCATCTTCAAAGATGAGCGGAGGATTTCCATTGAGGAGCCTTGAGGCGAAAATAGCGAGCACCCCGGTGTAAGGATTGGACAGGGACTGTCTAGTTCCGTATACGTTAAAGAATCGTAGCGCGACAGTAGGAATGTTGTAAGCATTTCCTGTAATAATGCACATTTTTTCCTGATCGTATTTTGTCAGAGCGTAGATGCTGGCCAGATTTGGCTGCTTAGTCTCCGGAGTAGCGACAGGTTCCAGAGGGCTGCCATATTCATCGACAGGGTCCCATTGAGATTTTTTCAGGTCATCCAGGGTTCTCCAGGTATTTCCGACAAGCTGATTGTTTTTATTCTTGTACTGTCCTTCTCCATAGATGCTCATACTTGAAGCGACGACGAGTTTTTCAAGATCGTGATGGCTGTCGATAATACACTGGCATAAACATGCAGTGCCAAGGGAGTTTTGCTGAGTATATCTTTCGATTTCATACATGCTCTGTCCGACGCCGACGGAAGCGGCCAAGTGAAAGACGACATCGATATTTTTGAGGGCATAATTTACAATTGCTGAACTTCGCACATCTCCGAAGATAAACTCGACCTCCTTAGAAAGATAATCCGGCGGAGCATCTAAATAGCCGTGAACCTGCGGACAAAGATTATCAAGGACTCTGACGTGGCAGCCGGTATTGAGTAATTCATCGGCCAAATGCGAACCGATGAAACCTGCGCCTCCGGTAATAAGTATTTTCTTCATAAAAAAATATCCGTTAGATTGTCTTAATATATTTTTGCGGGTCATTTTATAAATTAGGAAAATGCTGGAATTAATTAAGCATATTTCTAAATGAAAAAGAGAGGCGAAAATTAATAATTGTGAGGGGACGAGATTTTAACGGAACGCACTGGCAAGACAGATGCGAGAATGTCTAATTTTGATAACAAATGATTATATCAAAAGAACGTTTATATCCGATAGGGGCAGAGATAGTCGAGGATCATATTGATTTTCGAGTATGGGCCTCCTCGAATTCAAGTGTTAAATTAGTAATCGAAAAACCTTTTTCGCAGAAAATAGAAATGACAGCGGAAGAGGACGGATATTTTAATGTATCGGTAGAAAAGACCACTGAGCCGATGCTGTACCGTTTTTTGTTAAAAGAGGCAAATATGCTTTTGCCGGACCCGGCATCCAGATATCAGCCTGACGGACCAAAAGGGGTATCTCAGGTTATTGAAGGAAATTTTATATGGTCAGACAATGAATGGAAAGGTGTGGTCCAGAAGAATCAAATAATATATGAAATGCATATCGGGGTGTATACCGCGCAGGGGACGTGGAATGCTGCGGCAGAGCAGCTTGAAAATATTGCGGATTCGGGAGTAACGATACTCGAGATAATGCCAGTGGGAGATTTTATAGGAAATTTTGGGTGGGGGTATGACGGCATCTGCCTGTTTGCACCATATCACGTTTATGGAGTTCCGAACGATTTTAAAAGATTTGTAAACAAGGCTCATGAGCTGAATATGGGAGTAATACTGGATGTGGTTTATAATCACCTCGGCCCGGAAAATTTTATTGAGTATTTTTCAAAAGAATACGTGTCATCACGCATCGGCGAATGGGGGAAGCAATACAACTTCGATGAAGCTGGTTCGAGGCATGTGCGGGAATTTTTTATAACAAATGCGATTTACTGGATTCAGGATTTTCATATCGACGGTTTCAGACTGGATGCAACGCAGGAAATAATAGATAGAAGCAACCCTCATATAATAAAAGAGATTGTCGAAAAGTCTCGAGAAACAGCACGGGTGAAAGCCCTGTTTTTTACGGCAGAAAATGAACCTCAGCAGCGGGTCCTTGTCGAGGATTACGGTATAGATGCGATATGGAACGACGATTTCCATCATACTATGCACGTTGCGCTTACAGGCAAGAACGAAGCATATTACAGCGATTATACGGGTTCTGCGCAAGAGATAACAACCGCGGTCGAAAAGGGATTTTTATACCAGGGCCAGTATTCGCGATGGCAAAAGAAAAGGCGCGGCAGTTCGACAGAAGGCATCGATTCATCAAAATTTATCTGCTACACTGAAAATCATGATCAAGTGGCGAATACGGCCTTCGGGATGAGAATGCACATGCTGCTATCGCCTTCAAAATGCAGATGCGCAACTGCGCTGCTTCTGCTCGGGCCGTGGACACCTTTAATTTTCCAGGGACAAGAGTTTAACGCGTCATCGCCTTTTTTATACTTTGCGGATGTACCATTTGAAATTGATAAATTCCGGTTGGAATTTTTGAAACAATTTCCGCCGATAAATACAACGAAATTAGCACCAATGATGGCGCACCCGGCGAAAGGAGAGACATATTTAAGCTGTAAGTTGAATAAGGACGAGAAGAAACATAATAAATTTTACAGGATGTTTAAAGACC
>JAKJEQ010000111.1:6694-7028 GCA_022705345.1 Planctomycetota bacterium
TGTCAAGCTGAGGAAAGAGGATGAAGTATTTTCGAGCCTCGATTGGTACCGGAAGGAGAGCGCGGTTCTTAATGATGAAGCCTTTATTCTACGGTTCCTTACAGTTGAAGAGGGACGACTTTTAATTTTCAATTTTGGAAAGTCGCTGTTTTATTCACCAGTGGCAAACCCGATTTTATCGCCGTATAAAAACCAAAACTGGGAAATTATTTTCGATACGGAAGAGCCGGAGTATGGAGGCAATGGAATAGCTCAAACTGAATTTACGGAAGGATGGCAATTGCCTGCCGAGTGCGCGATAATCCTGGGAACTGTTCGAAAACAGGAGAGAAGA
>JAKJEQ010000112.1 GCA_022705345.1 Planctomycetota bacterium
ATGACGTTTGTATGTCATTGCGAGGCTGTCCGCAGACAGCCGTGGCAATCTCAACCGGTGAATCGGTCAGTTTGAGTTATTTAATTATCATCACCGCTTTTAAATTTTCTTTTAACTTGAGACTTTTCTGCCAGTTTTCCCGGCCGGCTTCAAGACTTCTTGCAAAGCCATATTCCAATCCATCGCATTGATTGTACAGCTTTTTGCCGAACCGATAATCATTCTTATTATAATTTCCGGTAATCGTAGCATAATACCACCGCAGCGGAAATTTATGCTCGGTGATGCCCGGGTCCGCTTTGGTTATATCTATGTTTAACGCATTCGGCAGATTCGCCTGCGTTACGCCGAATGTCAAATCTTTCGTATAATATTGTTCGACAAATTTAATTTTGGTCTTTTCAAGTCTTCCCAGTTGCGACCGGTCCCATTTTCTCGGCACATACGCATCGAGAAATGTAATATGCATCTGAGCCTGTGTTTGCTTTTCAATTATTTTCGCCGCGCTGTCAATTGCCCAGCATCCCGCTGAATGCCCGATTAGATGAATATGTTCGAACGTTCCCAGTTTCAGAATCGCCTTTGCAAGCTGCGGCCCGGCTGCATCTCTGGCATTTTCTGCGGATTTAATGGAATTTAAAACCATCGCCCCGTCCCATTCGAAATATCCGCACATCCATTCATTCGAATCGACCCGCTCTTTTATCGCGCCGGCTATATCATCCGAGAATCTGTCTTTCCCTCTGTCAACCCACCCGTGCGTAACCATTACGATTTTATTGCAATCCGACGGAATCTTTATGTCAGGATCAATAATCAGTTCCTCAGATTTCGATTTTTTATTTACAATCGCAATAACTCCATTTTCGTTTTTCGAAATCTTTAGACTGTCTGCGTATACGTTTACGCAAATAAAAAAAGTAAAAAGAAAAAGTTTTTTTTTCGCATTATTAAACCCGCTCCATTACTGTCACGGCTCTGTAGATTTTTTCGCCGCTGCGATTTCCCTGAGTTTCATAAAATTAATTTTGCCCGACCCGAGTGTCGGCATTGATTCTATCTCAATAAAATTTTCTTTTCGCGGTTTTGCGATATTCGGCAAACCGCTTTTGGCGATGATATCATACAGCTTTTCAGCGCTGCCGGCCTGAGGCAAATAAAACACAATAAGCTCTTCACCCTTCTTTTCGTCAGCAATCGACGTAACAGCGGCAACCTGTTCACCTGTCCCAATCGCATCATTTAAAACCTGTTCGACGGCTCCGTGAGCGACCATCTCTCCGCCGATTTTGCTGAACCTCGCGAGCCTGTCGGTAATAGTGATAAAACCATCATCATCGATTTTCGCGATATCGCCTGTATTATACCATTCGTCTTTGATGACTTCGCGCGTCTTGTCATTATCATTAAGATAGCCGAGCATAATATTCGACCCCCTGACCATCAGCAATCCTTCTTTATGCGCCTCCACAGGCTGATCGTTTTCGATATTCACAATTTTGGCCGCGACTCCCGGCACAGGATTGCCGACCGAGCCTTCCTTCGTGCCGACCTGGAACACACCGTTGATTTCAATATCCGGAATATTCAGCGACGCCACCGGCGATAGTTCAGTTGCGCCGAACCCTTCGATGGGTCGAATGCCGAATTGCTCCTGGAACATATCCGCAAGCTGAGGTTTCAATTTCTCCGCACCGGCAACGACAAGCCTCAGACTCGCAAAATCCTCTTTGTTCGCTCTTCGCGTATAATTCAAAAGAAAAGTCGGCGGCGCAAATAAAATTGTCGAGCGGTTCTCGCGCACGCTTTTGCCGACCGATTGGCCGTCGAGCGGATTAGTGATATACGAAACCGAAACGCCGGTAATCAGCGGAAGCCAGAACCCGCAGTTAAACCCGAAAGAATGAAAGAACGGAAGAACCCCGCAAAGATTATCGTAATCTCTGATCATCACGACCATTCGCACCGCCTCAATATTCGAGATTATATTATGATGGCTTAAACAAACGCCTTTCGGCTTGCCGCTGCTGCCCGATGAAAAAATAACAGTCGCCGGTTCATCTCCGCGGTGCCGCATTTTTGGCGCAAGAAATTTTATCGGTAAAAATTTCGCCTTCATAAACGCACTGATTTTCTCACGCGCAGTAATGGTGTTTAGTATATCTTCGAGATAAATAATATTTTGATTTTCGAATTTTATCTGTGTTTTTTCAATAAACGCCCGCGATGTAATAATATTTGTAATTCCGCATTTATTGATCGCGCATTTCATCGATTCTGGCCCCATCGTGAAATTCAGATTAACAGGGATCCTCTCGCCCAAAGTCATGGCCAGATTTGCAATCGCAGCCCCAACAGACGCCGGCAAAACTATCCCAACCTTTTCGCCCGAAGCGGCAATCTTCTTTATATATTCGCCGACAATCATCGCACTTATTAATGTGCGCCCGTAATTTAATTTTTTGCCGGTATTGTCCGAAACGCATCTCTTGCTCCAGTTTTTACGAGCCGTTTCAACAAACCGATAGACAAGCGAGCGTTTGCCTGATTTCAAACTGTTAAAATAATCGCACGAAAGTTCGGCGACTTTTTGGCGAACAAGATTCGCCGATGAATCCGCAGGCAGAGCCTTGCCGAAATTAATAGCGATAGGATACGGAAACTTCTTCGGTATCATCGAAAGCGGTCTTCCGCCGTAATAACTGAAAATGCTCCCCCACACGCCGCCGAGATAAACGGGAATAATCGGCGCATCGCTGCCCTTCATTATCCGCTCAAGCCCCGCCTTGAATCCCGCCATCATTCCGCTTCGCGTCATCATTCCTTCCGCGAATATGCAAACGAGGAAACCATCGTCCAGCGCACCCCGCGCCTGCCGCAGCGAATCCACAAGTTTTCTCGGCGAATCCGACGATGAAATCGGAATCACCTTCATAAGTTTCAGCATCGGCCGCAAAAACCGTTTATTGTAAAAACGTTTTTCAATTACAAACCGTATCCGCCTCTGCTGCGAAGCCAGCAAGAGCAGCGCATCGACATAAGAAACATGATTGCTCACAAGCAGAGCGCTGCCATGTAAAGGCACATTCGAGATTCCGACAATATTTATGCGATAACATATTCTCGTCACAAGCACTGCGATAAATCTCACCAGAAAATCCGGCAGCAAAATTACGCTTATAATCGTCGGCACAGCGGTAAACAACCCCAGCACCGTAAACATCTGCGACGCCGATAATTTCCAGATACTGTCCAAAAAATAAATCATTCCGCTTGCGATCAAAACTCCGATCCAACCGAGAAATCCCGATGCCGCAAGAATCTCGCCGCGCCGGTTCTCAGGGCTGCGAATCTGAATAAAAGTATTGATCGGCACGATGAAAAGCCCCGCGCTCATACCCGTGACTAAAACCAGCACGAGCGTTACATAAAATTTCGGCTCGAACCCCAACCAAATCGACGAGACCGTCATGCCTATCGCGCCAATCGGCACAATCCCGAACTCCACATCCCGGCCGGACAATTTGCCCGCGAAAATCGAACCGATCCCAATCCCCATCGCCGCGATAACAAAAAGATACGCACTCTGCGTCTCGGTAAGCTGCAAATGACCGATGCCATAAGGAATCAGATTCGAATAAACAAATCCGCCAATCAGCAGGAAATACGCCGATGCGATAATCGCAAGAAGTAAATCACGGTCGTAACTGATGCTCCGAATCGTCTGCCATATATCGCGCACGAAAAACACGGAAGTTTTCTTTTGCGAACTGGCCGGCTCAGTATGCCCCACCTTCAAACTCGCCGCAAAACCGAGACAGGCGATCGCAACACAGCCGACAGAAGTAAACGCGAATTTCTCACCCGTGATTTGCGACATCATCGGCCCCATCGCGGTGCCTATAACTATCGCAAAATAAGTCAAAGCCTCAAGTTTTCCATTTGCGTTCGATAATTGTTCATGCTCCACAAGCTCCGGCAGTATCCCGTATTTCGCAGGCGCAAAAAACGCGCTCTGTGCCGCCATCGAAAACAAAACGCAGTAAACCCCCAATTCGCTGTTAAACATAAAAACCGCAAGTCCCGCCGCCATTATCGCGATTTCGGCGATTTTGGCGCCGACTACGATTTTGCTTTTGCTGTATCTGTCGGCCAGTTTCCCCGCCGCCGCCATGAATAAAAGAAACGGAACAACGAACACCGCACCCGCAAGCGCGGTAACCTGTGCCGCCGATTTTGTCCCGTTCAACTTGATTAAAAACAAAATCACCAGCAGCTTGAAAATATTGTCATTGAGCGCACCCAAAAACTGCGTCGCGTTAAACCACCTGAACGAACTATTCATTTTCCCATCCATAAATTTCTATTACTCTCCTTATGTCATTGCGAGGCTGTCAGCAGACAGCCGCGGCAATCTCAAACGTTAAATCGGTCAGTCTGATTTTTTAGATATTCCTTTATCGCACCAAAAACTTCATCCCGATACTTTTTCGCTTCGTTAAAAAACTCATGCTGTGAATTTTCAATCAATTCAATTTCCGTTTTTTCGAATCTCGACTGAATAAACTTTAAATTATGCCTCCATGCAACCGTCGTATCGTTTGTTCCCTGAATCACAAGCGCCTGCCTTCCGATTTTTTGAACTTTTGAAATTTTCTTTTCCCAATCGAACATCGCCTTCACCCATTTCATCGAAATACTTTTCGCCTGGAGCGGGTCCTTGTGCTTGAGAAATTTTACATAATCTTTATCTGAAGAAATATTATGGAAAATCCTGAAAATATTTTTTCCAAATGGATTATAAATAATATATCCAAGTTTAGACAAATTCCACAACGTACATCTCACCAGCGGCGCCGCAAAAATTATTTTATCTATAAAATTATCCTTTGCATAAACTATATAATCGACCATAACAGCCGCTCCCATACTGTGCCCGACAATATGAAAAGGCTCATCCACCTGCTCCTTGACAATCTTCAAAAAATCTTCCAGCGCACGACTATACTGTGAAAAATCATCGATTGCCGTTTTTTCTCCGCTCGAAAGTCCGTGCCCCGGCAAATCAAATGCCGCGACAGCGAAATGATTATCGAGCATAAATTTGATAAACTTGCCAAAAGTCCCACAATGCCCCATAAAACCATGTACAATAATCACCGTTGCCTTGTATTCTTTGGGAATCCAAAACTGCCCGAACAAATTGAAAGAACCAGATTGAAATTCCACAAACCGATGCTCGACATTCTCGAACCCCAACCCGTAAAATCCCAAATATTCCTCAACAGTTTTAAATTTATTTAAATTCATTGCGCAAGCCTGTATTCAAGAATCATTGCCCTGTTATCACGAATAGACCCGGTAACCAGTTTCTCATTATTCGTTTGGTTGTCCTTCTTAACTATAAGCGGCGGGTTGAAACTGCCGAATTCATAAACTTCACTTTTCTGATAAACCAGTTTTCCATTATAATCATAGACATACAAAACAAGGAGGTCGGGATGCAGTTTTTTCTTTACCGCCAGATAAGGCTTTTGATTATTTGCGAATTTAACAATAGCGGTTTGCACATTTCCATATTCCCTGCATCCCGGAGCATCCAGAGAAATAACGGCTTCTCCGTTCAAGTTTATTATCCTTATTTTATTTTCTTCGGTCAAAAGTATATTATACGCTTCGCTCTGCCATTTGATGAGCGCAAACTCATATGACTTTGTCGCGACTTCAAGTTTTTTTATCGATTCGCCTTTACCGTTCAAAATTTCAAAGCTGGTTTTGCCGCTTGCGTTATTGGAATTGGTATAAATTATTTCCTCCGCTCCGTCATTATCGACATCGGCCATTTCTACTTTGCCGATAGCTATAACAGGATGTGTCCATTTTATATTTCCGCTGCTGTCCAAAAGAGTTATTCCGTTTGTGTACCGGAAAAATAACACAACTTCTTTTTTACCGTCGCCATCAACATCGCCTAATCCTGCTCCATCAATACTTATGCTATGTTTGCTCTTTTGTGTAAAATTCCAGAGTTCGTTTCCATTCTGGTCGAAAACATAAACGCCTTCATTATTTTTATGTGCCAAAAACCTCAACGTATCATTTGCATCAAAAGTAAAAGGCTGTATAGATATGAAACCTGAATTGCCGAAATTTATTCGTCTTTGCTCTTTAAAATTTTCATCAATAAATATTACCTGATTCCGCAATGAAATTATTGATTGATTTTTGTTTTCGGCTGCCAGGTTGATGATGGAAATAAGAGAAAATTGATTGCTGTCAAAAATAATATTTTCGCTGAGAAAACCGGATGATTCCTTGTTTAAAGATTTCTTAAGTTCCGAAGGTCTTTCCTGCTTTATAGAATGACTAATCAAAAAATGCGTTGAATTCTTAAAACCCCAAAAAATCAGACCAATCGCTGCCAGCACTATGACTGCTCTTACGGCTTTGATGGTTTTTGGAAAAGGAAATACAACTATTTTGTCTATTAGATATGGAATAAAAAACCACATCATCGAACCGAAAAAACCATATAAAATCAATGGGCTTGCTTTTCCAAAAACCGTGAATATATCTCTTGGCAGCAGCAAAAACGGCGCATCAAGAAAAAAGAAAATAATAAAAACAAGACTGGCCGTACTCGAACATGAATTAATATAAGTTGAGAACGCATATACAGCTAATCCTAAATGCAGCAAAGCAGCTATGACACCTATCTTGAATCCTATCGATAATCGTTTCGTTTCGAATCCTTTATTTTTCTTTTCCATTTATTTATCTGTCGCCTTATTCTGTTTTTGTCATTATGAGCGAAGTGAAGAATTTTGTTACTTCAAAGTTCAATGTTCGATGTTGGATGTTGAACGTTCAATTGTATTCTTCAATCTTCATTCTTCAATTTTCAATTTAAAAGTGTTAATTCGTGTTCATTCGCGGTTTCTTAAATACTCAAACTGACCGATTCAGCGGTTGAGATTGCCACGGCTGTCTGCGGACAGCCTCGCAATGACATACAAACGTCA
>JAKJEQ010000113.1 GCA_022705345.1 Planctomycetota bacterium
AGTTGTAATGTTTTTCAGTACGACTAACTGTTTTGCTGCCGCCTATATCCATAACGGCAGCTTCGAGACCGATGGGCTTATTAGTAATATTAAAACTAAGCCGCCTTTCGGATGGAATGTGAATCTTCCCGCAAACTTTCGCGGCGATATTGTTGCCGATTGGCATACAGAAGGAAGTTATTCCTTGAGATTATATACTGATGCATATAAATATTTCACTGCAAACCAAAATGGCATGGTATCGCAGCAGGTTGACCTTTCAGGCGTCAAAGAAATTTATTTTGACATCTGTCTAAGCGGACTCGATATGTTTGTAGTTCCATGGGACGAGACGGAGGTAACCGCTTTTGTCAAAATCGACTCCAATGATATTTGGACATCTGCTCTTGCTGAAGATGATATTGACGACGTCAACGTGCCGATTACTTGCGGAGGAGTTCATACTGTAAGTTTCGGAATAAGGGCCCAAAACAGCGGATATTTGTTTCCATTTTATTTCGCGCAGTGGGATGATATCAGGTTCGATGCCTTATGCGGCGGATTCGGCCATTTCTCAGGCGACATCGACCGTGATTGTTATGTTAATCTCGGAGACATTGAAGTTCTCGCGCTCAATTGGCTCAGTACGGATTTGAACCCGCAGAACATTCATTATGACATCTGGGGCGATAATATTATCAACCTTCTTGATTTTGCTGTTATCGCTGACCAGTGGATGTTATGCAGTAATTGGCTCGGTGATAATTGCGTCGAAGCGCCTCTTGACCTTGACGCTGATATTAATCTCGACGGAATAGTTAATTTTGTTGATTACAATATTCTGGTTTCAAATTGGGGCCGGCCTGATAACCAAAAAGCTGATATCGATAATTCGGGAACAGTTGACTTTAACGACCTTGAGATTATGAATTCTCAATGGCTTCAGAGAAGCTGGCTGTATTAAAATTAAAGGAATAAAAAATGAAGACCGAAATATATAAATTCGAAATTCGAAATTTGAAATTCGAAAAACCTCAAAACTCAAAACCCAAAACTCAAAACTTTGGGTTTACGTTAATCGAAGTTTTGACCGCTGTCGTGATCATCGCCATTCTCGTCGGCATTCTTGTGCCCGCGCTTAATATGGTAAGGAAAATCGCAAATGATGCAAAGCAGAGAGCGCAAATCGCAAGTATTGAAATCGGCTTAAGCCTTTACAAAAACGAAGACTCTTTCGGCGATTATCCGCCTTCGCACGGCTACAATGATACTTATAATTACTGCGGTGCCCAAACTCTGGCAGAAGCCATGTTCGGCCAGGACCTCCTCGGCGTTGACCCCAATACGCAATACGATCCCGATAACCCGGTTTATGATGATGAAAGTGCGAGCTACAGCACCGACAACAGAAAAGGCCCGTATCTTGACAGAACAAATATTACTGTCTTGACTCCCGCGGATCTCTTTAAAAGTACGGCACCGTTAGGTTCATTAATAGATGATAAATATGTGATTTGCGATGTTTATGGCCACTATACAAAACCTATTACGGTGCGTAATTCCACGAAAAGGGTTAAGATCGGCGCCCCGGTTCTTTATTTTAAAGCTGATACCTCTAAAGTGGGTATTAATGCAAGCGCTCCGCAAGACAGTGTTTATAATTTTTCTGATAATTACAGGATTGTTATGCCCGGCAGAGTCTCAGATGGTGAGCCGCATTCGGGATTTATCGATGGTTCGACACCAGATAACTTTTATAATTATATAACAGACGAAATGACTTCAACGGCAACAACAGACCGTCCCCTAAGACCGGACAGCTTTCTTTTGATATCCGCCGGAAACGATGGCCTTTACGGCACTTCCGACGATATCTGCAATTTCGAGCCTAATATTGAGTGATGTTTAAAATTTAAGAATGAAGAATGAAAATTGAAAATTTAGAACAGTTCCCCGCAGGGGATTCCACAAATCTTCAATCTTAAATCTTCAATTTTCAATTACTATGTGTTTTATGTTTAAGAAAAAAATCTCTTTGTTCTCTGTGGCTAACAGGGGTATGACGTTAATCGAGATAATGGTCTCGGTTACGATTGTCGCCATTCTCGCCGTTGGTCTGTTTGCCGTCGGCAGTTACATCGATACGCAGCTTAAGATCGAGCGCACCAAATCGACGATCAATATGCTCGTTGCCGCCCTTGACCAGTATTTCGATTTCTATAAAAGTTTTCCCGGCACTGGCGATAATTTGCATGAAAGACTTAGCCTCGCTCCAGATTCGAAAAAAATTATTGACCAGATAAACCGCAAGGCAATGAGAAAAAATGGTTCTAAAATTGAATTTGTCGATGCCTGGCACAGTAAAGACTATGATGGTGATTTAAGATATAAATACGAAATTGACGAAAAATGGAATTTCCCTGTTATTACTTCCGCCGGCCCGGATAAAATTTTTGGAATGGACGATCCAAATGGCGCAGCAGACGACATAAGCAGTAAAGGACTTTAAAAATAAAAATAGCATCCCGAAGGGATTCCTAAGTTTTTAGTTTTTAACTTTAAACTTTTAGTTAATAAAGTGGATAATGAATAAAACCTTAAAACATTTTGTTCTGCATTTGAGACGACCCAGGCAGGCCTTTTCATTGATTGAGCTTCTCGTGGCTCTGGGCATAATTGCTGCGCTTGCCGCGATTGCCATCCCATCGATTAAGGCCATGCAGAAATCTTTCGATTCCACCGGCGCAGAGAGCATGATTGGCGCCGCTCTTTCCACCGCAAGAACCATCGCCATAAAAGAGCAGAAGTACGCCGGCGTCAGATTCCAGAAAGCTTATGTAGCTGACAGCAATAAAATCTCCGATGCTGACCAATATATGATTTTCATAATAAAAGATTATGATATGCAGTCTAACATGGAAACCTTATTTCGTGCTATTCCCGGTTATAAGCCGATGAAACTTCCAACGAATACCGGCATTACAGATATGCAGGTTGACGATTTTGATATTTCAGACGATGATCATATCAACGACCCGATTGAAGTAGCCGATGCGACTACCTTTTCTATTGTATTTTCACCTTCCGGAAAGATTGTTACCCATAAGCTTCGCGTCAGGAATAAAGCTGCCGAAAATAATCCCACTACCCCCAATCAGTCCGATTATGATGATGTTTTTAATTCGCCTGATAATATAACAAAAAATAATACCGGCTTATTTGTTCAGGATGATTACGATCAATTAGGTTACGATGAAGAGCAAAGCCGCAAAAAATTCAAAATCTACGATTCTGATAAACTTAAAAAGATGAACAAAGAAGAGCGATATACTGAATATTTAGAAAAAATAAAATTTATTTGTCTTAATCCTTATACCGGCGAAATCGTTAAAAAAAATTAAATTAAATCAGAAAAATCTGTGAAATCAGTGATAAAAAAAAGATTTACCCCGCATCAATTTCGATGTGGTGGGAATTAGAAAAAAAGATGTGCAAGCGAATTGACAAACAAATATCAGCCTCTTCTGCCAATAAAAAATTGGTGCAGGGTTTCTCTCTTACCGAAGTCCTCATGGCAGTCGGCGTGCTCAGCATCGGCATTATGCTCGTCGCCACGATGTTTCCCGCTGCGCTTTATCTTACTACCGTCGCTTCCGAAAAAACCATGGCCGCTATCGTCGCCGACCAGGCCTTCGCCAAAATGCAGCTTTACGGCTATGTTCCGCAAGCCGCAGACGGCGATGGATTTGTCCGGTATAAATTCCGAATGGTTGATGATGAACACAAAATGGATCCTAACGAATTTATCTATCTTGTTGAAGGCTCCGGCCAGCCCCAGTATTCATGGGAAGCTCTCTGCCGAAAATTGAACAGCGATGTAAACGACATGCGATACTCCGTAAAATTATTCGTCTCTCGAAAAACCGCTCCAAATCTCAAATATATCAGGGACTTTGCGGAACCAAACAGATCAGATTGGCCGCTTCCTATTGTCGCAGAAACAGAATATCAGGGGCAAAATAGATTAAAAATGAAATATGGTCAAGGTAAATATCTCAATCCGCCGCCTTCTACCACTATTGTAGATTATAATTCCGGCCGATTATTCCGGATTGTCAGCAGGGAAGCGGGGGATATTGTTATCCTTGATAGGAACTGGGATCGCGACATTAACCATCCGGACGAAATCTGGTATGTGCCTTCTGCTGTCGACCCTGTTGATATTAACGAACCTTTTGGAAATAATCCCGACATAGAAGTGTTTCAAAGAATTATCGATTTCAAAAGAAATTAAAAATTGAAATTTATCTCTGTGAACTCTGTGTTCTCTGTGGCTAAAATTTAAAATATGAACTCTGTGGCTAAAAAAATGAAAAAGGCATTTACACTTACCGAGCTTCTGGTCGCCATCGGCCTGCTCGCCGCTGTCCTGACCGCTTCGACGATCATTTTCCATTATTCCATCGAAGCCCACAGAACCGCGATGGCAACCGCCGAAATCATGCACTCCGTCCGTGCTATTACAGACCAGCTCAACCTCCAGCTCGCCGGCCTCCGCAAAGACGGCTGCCTGATGATAGGCGCCTCCACTAACGGTAGTAATAATCTAAAATTCTTCTCGGTTGGCGACTTCCAGTCCAGCTTCAAAGATGATGTTCGGTCGAATATTGCCTGGATGTACTTCGGCCCGGCAGAAAATGATTCCAATAATTTATTGTTGGATATAAAACTTTTAACTCCCGGCGAATCCGGAGTCGATGTAGATTATGAAGACAAAAGTTTTATTCAATATCAGGAAGATATAATAAATGGCAATTATCCTGATGCTGTCCATGATATTGATCTCGACAATCCTTATAATCTCCTCGCCCAGCGCATCAGCGATATAGAAATAGAATGGACCGATGGCAGCGTAGGTGCAGTATATAAAAACATTTTATGGCAAGGTTCTAAAACTTGGGAGCCGACCGACAACGACTGGCCAAAAGCCCTGAAATTCCGTTTTACTATTCACGATTCAAAAAACATTTTGAAAGGCGGTAAAACTTTCGAACATATTGTTTACATAGGAAACTAACGTCAAACGGCTGCGGTTTCGATGCTCGCTGCGTCTGACGCAGGACGAAATACGAAACGAGCATCGCCACCGATTACCGTAAAACGTAACCGCTCAAAAGGATGGCATAGAAATGATAAATAAATATTATAAAAAATTTCAGCATGGCTCAGCCCTCATCATGACCATCGTCCTGACCGTCATGCTCGCCGCGGTAGCCGTGATGTTCCTCGCGATGGCCAGAATGGACAAAGCCTCCACAACAAACATCGCCGAAAACAAAACGCTCGACCTCGCCGCAAACTCCATCATCGAAATCATAAATAAACATCTCGTGTACGATGTCCCCGGCGTTGCAAAAAAAGCCGATGTTAATGAATTGGAGTACCCGCAATTTTTCGATTACAAGGATTACCCAGATGCCTGCGACCCATGGCTCGCAAGCTCCGAACCGTATCTTTTTCATAAAGAACCCAATTTAATAGCCTGCACCTACAAATGGCGACAAATCAGCGACATCACTGGTTATTTATCAGGCCATGGTTTCGAAGTTCAGGATGTAAACGTTAAGCCCGTCGGTATAAGCTCACGTTTCGATGTTCCCGATTACCCGATCTTCGATATGAACGAAGGCGGCGTATTTTATAAAGTCAGCGGTAGTACAGAAACAATAGCACGCCACGGCATATCCGCTGACGCTGATGGCGACGGTATCGCAGACTCAAAATGGTTCGAGCTTTCAGATATGCGAACCCCAACCGGCAGGGTCTTTGCCGCTGTAAGGATCATCGACAACGGCGCAATGGCAAACGTCAACACCGCTTACAAATTTGATCCCGAAGACAGCGACCCTAATAATCTCACAGGCGTTTCGCAAACGAATATCGACCTGCAAAACCTTTTGAAAACCGGCGATTCTATTGATGACGATATTCATAATGCCCGAAATAATCACCAGACTTGGCCCGACTTCCTGCAAGGCATCGTCTGGGATTTCAACTCATTCCCCGAAAACGGCTGCCTTCCATTCGATATAGCGGACGAACTCGAACTCCGTTACCGCTTCTGCATCAACGGCATCAACACAAGCCGCCTCGAAAATTCCTTATTGTCAACCCTTGACCCAACCACCGACCGCGGCGACCTCTACAACAGCAGCAGTTCATGGGGCCTTGAGGACTGGCTTAGTAATGTTGTTGAGCCGAACAATTTCCGACATCTCTTCACAACTTACAACTGCGACCGCATCATCGATCCCAACGGCAATAAAATGACCAACATCAACGACGCCAATCTGTCCCAGCTTTACAGCCTCTTCAAAAATGTCGGCTATTCCGACGACACCGCCGCCCAAATCGCCGTCAACATCCACGATTACCGCGACGCCGATTCCGATGTAAACTGCTTCAAAATTAACGGCAAAAATTACTACGGCTTCGAAGCCCCGTGCATCTATATCTCCGAAATCGCTTACAAACATCACGAGACTGCCGTACCTTTTGAAGAATATAAATCCTACGCAATCGAACTTTATAAACCATATACGGAAGATGAAAGCGCAGACCTTACTAATTGGGTTCTATTTGTCGGGTCGATGCCGATTCCTCTTAATAATTGGTCAAGCGGTCAATACTACGTCATAAGATGGAAAGAGGCAGGAGATACTGACCCATTGCAGGTTACGGGGACGCCGCTTGAAATTACGATTGCACCCGGTAACATACCATTTCAAACCGGAACTATGATAAGGTTAATACGATGGATACCGGGCGTTTCTCCTATTCCTCTCGTCATCGATGAAAACTCCGTTCCTATTGGAATGACATCACAATTAGGTACTCGCAGTAACCAAAGAGACATCCGAAAGCATCAGTGCATTAG
>JAKJEQ010000114.1:0-297 GCA_022705345.1 Planctomycetota bacterium
AAACTAAAGGAACGTCTCACAGCCATCGAACCGGAATTGACGCAAACCAAAAAAGAATTGGATGAGGCAAATAAACTCCTCATCGATATGCGTATAGAACTGAATAACTGGAAAACAGATGTCCTCGGGTTCCGCGATGAAATACGACAAGCAGACAAAGCTCAGCTTGAAACGCTACTTAAAATTCTCGAAGTACTCGGAGGCGAAATCGATTCCCAGAAAGTACCGGATGTAAATAGTTAATTTGGTGACAATTATGAAAAATCTTAAATTTTATCTTTTATTGTTTTTGTTGTT
>JAKJEQ010000114.1:307-6858 GCA_022705345.1 Planctomycetota bacterium
GGCTGCGGTCTTAATAAGTCAAACGAATCCGGACCTGCTTTTTACTACATAAACAAGAACAGGATTTTATCGGATCTCGGCAGAACTGTCCTCCTCGAACTCGATAATGATTCGGCTTATCCGAAGGTTGCTTTCGACGTTACTCAGGTACTTTATGAAGCTATACAGAAAAAACAGATGTTCGGGCTCACCGCTATTCGGCAGGATGATCCCGCCTGGCGGAATCTTCAGTTGCGTAGCACGGATGCATTTTCGTTAGAACGGTTATCGGCCATTCATAACAATCTAAAAGCCGATGCCATACTCCGTGGCAGCGTAACAAGATACGAGCCTTACCCTCATCTTATTTTAGGGCTTCGTCTTGAATTGATCGACCTCAAAGATGGTCAGTTGCTCTGGGCACTGGAACAAATATGGGACGCTGATGATAAAAAGACTCAGCAGAGAGTAAAAGATTTTTATGATAAATCCATTATTCCTTTTTCTGACGGACTTGAAAAAAATTTAGGCGTCGTCAGTTCGCTGAAGTTTTTTAAATTCGTTGCTTATGAGACCGCTGAAACCTTACAGCAAAATAAGTAATTTTTCTAATGTCGCGCGTTTATCGGCCTAAGCAAAAAATAAACTTTAAAAAATGTTATTTTTTTTGTAAGAAAGTATAAAGTTTTTCTGAAAATCTGCGACAATAAGGCGGTAATGCAGAAGGTATTTCTAAAATGATTGATAAAATTGACAACAACAAAGTATCAGATATCGTTAAGGACCTTGCAAAACAATCGCAGCCGCTTAACCGATCTGTTGCAGACCTCGCAGATGCTTCACTGCAGATTAGCAACGAGTCGCTTATCAGCAAAGTAAATGAAATTCCTTCCGAAAACACCAACGCAGTTGAACAAGCAAAAAAATTGATTGCCGCAGGTCAGCTTGATACTCCCGATAACATAAAAGCTGCCGCGCAATCTATTTTGAAATTTGGTGTCTGAGGCGGGATTTTATTAGCGGCTATGCCAGGCAGTCAAGGATTCCGCCGCTTGGAATCGAAGTCATCCCCTTTTCTATTTCAAATGCTCGTAAATTTCCTGTCATCGTTTTGACTTGCTCGAACCAGAATTTTGCCGCTGTCAGTTCCTCTGTCTCATACATGCATTGAGTTCGAATCACCGGCAGCAAATCTGCTTCTGCTGCTCGCGAATGAACGGAATTAATTACCCTGCATGTTATTCTTTTTCTCAATTACCCACCCCAATTTTGATTTACCTATCTTAACATATTTTCATCAAAAAGTCAAATTTTTACCTCGTTTGAAGTATATTTTTTTTAAATGCTTTAAAATGGATAGACTCTCCCCGGCAAAATAATGTGAAAATTTTTACGTATTTCAACCATTAGCTGTTATCCTAATGGCTTAATAAGTTTATTCCCCGTTTTTCTTCTTTTCGAGCAGCCTTTTTAGGTGCTTGTTCTCTCTGCGTGTTGCTTCAAGATCAAAAAGTTGGTATTTTATGCATATTCTTAAATAATCCAGCGATTCCTGCAAACTGTCAACGCTCTTGCGTAATCTCTTGCAGTTATCGGTCGCTTGTTTCGCCAGGTTTGCTAGTTTCTGTTGCTGAGGCCCCCCGGCAGAATCAAATTCCTTAAGCAGTTCGTTCAATTTATCTTCAATTTTTGGTTCATCCATCGTATATATCCTTCGGTCTTACAGCCCAATGTTAATTTTGATATTAGCAAAATACTTATCCAAAATCAAGCAAAATCGCATTCCTTACGCCTTTTGAACCATTATAAAGCATTTATAGCCGTTTTACATCTTGAAAAAACCATTGTTTTTGCTTGAAAAATGAGGTTTTTAATTGTGCTTCCAGATTTGTGTCTGTACAATCAGTTTATCTTTTTACAGGATTTTTTCTAATGCAGATTATCGCAAAATGTCCCGACTGTTCGAATAACTGGCTCCTGGAGTCCTCCGCCGCCGATAGAAGAATAACTTGCCCATCCTGCGGCAGACTTTTTAAAATCCCTAAACTGGACGAAGTCTGCAAAGCTGTAAAAATCATTAAAAAATCAAAAGGTATGATTTACGTTGATGAAAAAGGACAAACTTATGCGTAACTGTTCACAAGTTGCGGTTGCGGATTAGCCGTATTCGCCTTTCTTTTCAGGATATCAGTAAATATCCCAACCATTTCCATTGCAGGCCATTTCCGTTCCGCCCGCCAAAGATTATCCTGTACCCATGCCTGCGTAAAAGGCAGAATTATCGCCTCAACCTCAGTTCCCTCGATCTGGCTCGCCATTTCGCCAAGCGTCTCGACCATACTTACCCGCACTGGAACAACGTTTGGTTTGGACAATTTATCCTGTCTACACATTTCAGCGGTACCAGTAACTATATGTTCCCTGCACGCTATTGGTCTTTGTTCATAAAGCATACAAACGCCGCCGGAAAGAAGAGGACAAACTTCGTGCAGTTCACCATACCATTTATTCAAGTCGTTTAAGCTGTTTTTGCCCGGCTTCGAAAAATCCTTCAAATATTCGCTGCGGTTTGTTTTCTTCAGGATTCTTACTGCCGAATTTATGCTCCTTCGCAAAATTCGGTTACTTGACTTGTTCGGCATCGAAAGCAATTCCTCACGCATACGGAATACTTCCGGTATCGGCATTGGTATAAGTGAGCTGCAGCAGCTGCAGCAGCCTTTTCGGCAGGGCACATTTATGCCATCCTCGTTCAATCCCTGCATAATTGCGCATATTATTTTATCGGAAATTTTGCGTGCCGCCGGTACTATATCCGACAGTGTAGCTTCCTGACCCGTAACATTTATTGAAAAATCAAGCGTCTTACCAAAAATTTTAGTTTCGAACCGTACAATTTCGCCTCTGTATGGTTTACCGCTTGATTCATTATATAATTTTATAACCGCTTCCGATTTCATTTCTACCTTTAAGGATTCAACTGGTCCTGTCCGGAACTGTTTGAGTCGCTTTTGATACCAGTGTTAAGCCCGTTTCCGGCAGGGGTGTTTGGAATCCCTAAAGCCTTCTCAATTCTTGCGATTCTTGCCGCCAGGTCCGTTAGCTTACTTTCTATGGATGATAGTTTCTCGTATGATTGCTGAACTCCGCCTCCAATGCTGTCAAAGTTCCGTTCCGTCATATACATTAACCGGTCAACAATACGTTCATATGCGCTGATTATCCGCCCCAAATCACTTTGGTATTCAGGTAAAGTAATGTCGTGTGTCATTTCTACTCTCGAATCCTGTCCCTGGCTCATCCCGCTTATTGCGATAATCAATAAACCAGCGGTTAGGATTGCCCCCACAGCGATTATACTTTTATGTCTTTTCATGTATCTACCTGTTAACGCTATTCTTATTCTCTTCTTTTATCGTCATTTTAAAAAGCTAATTAACCTCAAAATAAACTCCTGTTGCATTTGAATGTGTTACTAAGCGCGCATTTTTTTATTTTACAACGACTTACAAAACCTCAAATTTTTTTTATAAAAAAGCCGATATTATGGCTCTATACGAGCTTTCATACCCAATTATTCTATTATATTATAGGTCTTACCAAATGCAATTGCCTTTTGAATTTTTTTTGATATCTTCTTGGCATGACTCCGGAAACACTTATTCTCGGCTTAGGCTGGTATTTGGTCTTTGTGATTTCTCTGACTTTTCACGAAGCCGCCCATGCATATATCTCACACCGCCTCGGCGACAGTACCGCCTACCACACTGGCCAGGTCTCGCTTGACCCAACCCCGCACATGCGAAGAGAGCCGTTCGGAATGATTATCATGCCCATCATTTCATATCTCGCAAACGGCTGGATGATAGGCTGGGCAAGCACACCGTACGACCCCGAGTGGGCACAGCGTTATCCGAAACGTGAAATCATGATGGCCCTTGCCGGACCGGCCGCAAATCTCATCCTCGTCGTCATCGCCGCTATTGTCATCAGGATCGGAATGTTAATGAACGTTTTTTCTCCGCCCGAAACGATTACCTTTTCTCGTGTCGTCGATACCGCAGGCAGTGGTTTCCAGGTCGGCATAGGAATCATCGTCAGCATTTTATTTACTTTGAATCTGATTCTTTTCGTTTTCAATTTGATGCCGCTTCCTCCCCTCGACGGCAGCGCACTGATTCCACTTCTTTTAAACGAAGAGCACGCGTACTATTTCAAGCAGTTCATTTCGCGTCCCGCCGTTGCGATCGTAGGCTTGCTCATTGCCTGGCAGGTCTTCGGGTTTCTCTTCGATCCCATCCACACACTGGCTTTAAACTTGCTCTTCCCAGGCCATCATTACTCATAAACCTATATCCATTCGTTATTGAGCTTTTTTGTTTTATCCAGATTTAAGCTGTTTGAATGAGTTCAAATTAATGTGACATAACAGAAGAGATTCTGAGAATCGGCAACAAAAGTCCAATCACAATTATGCCAATAATAATGCCCATGATCACTATCATTAAAGGCTCGATAAGAGAAGTAACTGCCTTTATCGAAGCCTTAAGCTTTTTTTCATAAAACATACTAACTCTTTCACATACATTTCCCAACCTGCCGCTTTTTTCGCCGGCACGAATCATTTGAAGAATCGCTGGTGAAATTAATTCATTGTAAGGGGAAACCTTCATTGCTTCAGATAACTGAGAGCCTGATTCGACTTTGCTGTAAGTTTGAGACCAGAAAGTATTGAAATACATGTTGAGGGTGGAACTTTTTACCACCTCGAGAACGTTCAGCAGCGGCACACCGGTTGTAAGCATTGTTGCCATAATTTTTGTGCATCTGGTCATTATCGTATCGATAAACATCGTACCCAGAACCGGCACCCGGATTTGTATATAGTAAATAATCTTTTTACCTGTTTCGGTTTTGATACTGTAATAAATACCTGCCAAAAGGAGGGCAAATCCAACTGCTATCATCGCGGCAGACTTCCAATTCGACAGTAGTTCACTAATTTGTATCAAAACCTGAGTGATGGCAGGCAATGCCTGACCTCTTGATTTGTAAATGGTAGTAAATTTTGGTAAGACGAAGAACATCAGTGTAGATGTAGCTACGACAGCCAAAACCATCATTATGGCAGGGTAAACAAGAGCGGCTTTAATCTGTTTGATAATTGAATTCTCGCTTTCAATGTACTTATCAAGAACGTCAAGCATCTGGGACATTTGGCCTGAAATTTCAGAGGCGGCGATAATACTGACGAACATAGAATCGAAAATCTTCGGATATGCAGAAAGAGCAACTGACAGGCTTTCACCATTTTGTATTCTGTCGGAAATATCGTAAAGTACATTTCTGAAAAAACCAGGTTTTTGTTGTTCCGCTATAATTCCTACGGCTTCACTAAGCACAATTCCGCTGCTTAGCATAACGGAGAGCTGACTGACAAAAAACGACAACTCACTGAGCTTAACTTTCCCGTTTTGCGGTATCGAAGCAATAGTCTTGCCACTTATAAATTCTTTAAATATATTTGTATTCATAAATATTTATAACGGATCAGAATTCGAAACTCTTAAAACCTCTTCTATAGTAGTTATGCCTGCTTTTACTTTATTCAAGCCATCGGTACGGAGCGTTGACATTCCGGCTTTAACAGCCTCTTCTCTAATTAGTTTCAGGCTGGATTGTTCCATAATCATTTCCTGTGTTACAGGATTTGGAACAAATAATTCATGTATAGCAATTCTGCCGAGATAACCCGCATTCCTGCATTTTTTGCAGCCGAGACCGCGATAAAATTTTTCAACAGGGCCAATTGATTTTTCCACTAATTTTTTCATTGAAATTGGCGGTTCATATTCTTCACGGCAGGCAGGACAAATTTTGCGAACTAAACGCTGTGCCAGCACGCCAACCAGCGAAGCGCCAACAAGATAGGGGGCCACACCTAAATCTATCAACCTTGTAACAGCAGAAGGAGCATCATTTGTATGCAGAGTTGAAAAAACAAGATGGCCTGTCAATGCCGCCTGAACAGCGATATTAGCCGTATCCTGGTCTCTGATTTCACCTATCATAACGATATCCGGGTCCTGACGTAAAAGGCTTCTAAGAGCTGAAGCAAAAGTAAAACCCGCTGCCTTATTAACCTCAAACTGGTTAACGTTCGCTATGCTGGCTTCGACCGGATCTTCAACAGTACATATATTTACATCTTCAGTGTTCAGCTCGCCTAATATAGCATAAAGGGTAGTATTTTTTCCGGAACCGGTAGGGCCGGTAACGAGCATTATTCCGTTAGGAGCGTGAATGCTCTCCTTTAGAAGTTGAAGGTTGTCAAAACTGAAACCTAAAGACTCAAGATTACGCAGCATTTTCTGTGCATCGAGTATTCTTATAACAACCGTTTCACCGAAGTTGCCGGGCATCACTGAAACTCTTAAATCGATAGGCCTGCCATCTACCATTACGTGTATACCGCCATCCTGCGGTAAACGTCGTTGAGCGATATCAAGCTCTGCCATGATTTTTATACGTGATACGATTGCGGAAAGCATCTGGAAGGGAGGCCTAATTTT
>JAKJEQ010000115.1 GCA_022705345.1 Planctomycetota bacterium
GTTGGGGGTGGCGAGCAAGTTCGGAAGAATCGTGGACCCGCTTGCGGACAAGGTTTTGATTTGCGGTTCGTTCATTGTCTTTGCGATTATCGGAGAGCCGAAACTCTTCAGATTAAGCGGATTTCAGAACGCCGTGATTCAGTGGGGTTTTGCGGGTATTATAATAGCACGAGAATTGAGCGTTACGATATTGCGTCAATGGGCCGAGTCCAGGGGCATCAAATTTCCGGCGACATTGAGCGGAAAATTAAAGATGTTTGTACAGGCATTCGCGGTTGGAACTGTGGTCGTGAAAATGGCACACGTCCAGACCGACACATGGGGATACTGGTTTACGGCAATTACATACGCAGTGACGGTTGTAATTACTGTCGTAAGCGGGGTTTTGAGTCTTAAAAAGTTGAAACCGGCAGAGCAGTCCTAAAAAGAATAAAAAAACCCGCTTTCACTACTGAAAACACATTTTTTTATTGCAGTTCAAATGTTTTTTGAAGTTGACAGCCGTTTGACGTATCCTTATACTTGTTCGCCTCTTATTGTTTCTAAGTACAATTTGTTTAACAGCCCATTGGGGCTACTTTAATTATTTAAGGAGATTTACACAGATGGCTAAAAGCAAGAAAACAGTTTTCTTCTTCGGTTCCGGTAAGGCCGAAGGTATGACCGTCGCAAAGACAGACGCCGAAAGAAGGATGATACTCGGCGGCAAAGGCGCAGGTCTTGCAGATATGACTGCTGCCGGTTTGCCGGTTCCTCCGGGCTTCACGATTTCTGTTGAAGAATGTGAGGGTTACTACAAACAAGGCAGAAAACTTTCTAACGCAGTCAAACAACAGATTCGCGAAAATATGGCGAAAGTCGAAAAGCAGATGGGCAAGAAATTCGGCGATGTCAATGACCCGCTTCTTGTTTCTGTTCGTTCAGGTGCGGCACGTTCAATGCCGGGTATGATGGAAACAATTCTTAATCTCGGCCTTAACGATAAATCTGTCGAAGGTCTTGCAAAGAAAACCAGCAATCCGCGTTTTGCTTATGATGCATATCGCAGATTTATCCAGATGTACAGCACCACCGCTATGGGTCTTTCCAAAGAGCCGATGGAAGATATGCTGCACCACGCAAAGAAAAAAGCCGGCGTTAAGACCGACCCGGAATTGAATGCAGAAGCATTGAAAGATCTTTGTGGAAAGTTTAAAGAATTTTATTCAGCGAATATGAAGGGTCAGGCTTTTCCGCAGGATCCTTATGAACAGCTCTGGGGCGCTATCGGCGCAGTATTCGGAAGCTGGGAAGCTGACAAAGCCGTTACATACAGAAGAGTAGAGAAAATCAGCAACCTTAAAGGTACCGCAGTCAACGTTCAGACAATGGTATACGGCAATATGGGCGATTCATCGGGTACGGGCGTTTGCTTTACACGCGATCCGAACACAGGCGAAAATACATTCTACGGCGACTGCCTTATCAACGCGCAGGGCGAAGACGTTGTTGCCGGTATCAGAACCCCGATGAAACTCGCGGAACTCGGCAAACTTCTGCCAAAGGCTTACAAGCAGCTTTGCAATGTTCGCGTTCAGCTTGAAAAGCATTACAAAGATATGCAGGATTTGGAATTCACCGTACAGGAAGAAAAGCTGTTCATGCTCCAGTGCAGAACCGGTAAGAGAACAGCCGCTGCGGTATTCAAAATCGCTGCCGATATGGTAAAAGAAAAACTGCTCACAAAGGAAGAAGCAGTTGCAAGAATTACTCCGGAAGATATCGAAAGATTGTTCTATCCGCAGCTTGACGCAAAAGCCGCTAAGACTGCCACAAAAATAGCGACAGGCATCAACGCAGTTCCAGGCGCTGCCGCCGGTAAAGTTGTATTCACCGCTGCTGAAGCAGAAGAAATGGCAGACCTCGGCGAAAAAGTTCTGCTTGTCAGAAAAGAAACAAGTCCGGAAGACGTTGGCGGTATGCACGCAGCGGTCGGTATTTTGACAGCGACAGGCGGAAAGACAAGTCACGCTGCGGTAGTTGCTCGCGGTTGGGGTAAGTGCTGCGTTGTTGGCTGCGAAGCTCTGAACATTAATTACGATGCAAAGAGCATGACAGTCGGCGATAAGACTATCAAACAGGGTGATATGCTTACACTCGACGGCAACACAGGCGATGTTTATATGGGTCAGCTTCCGCTGCAATTACCGGAACAGCCCGCCGCATATCAGACAATTATGAAATATGCCGATGAGCTTCGTACTCTGAAAGTTCGCACAAACGCAGACACACCATACGATGCAGAAAACGCGATTAAGATGGGCGCCGAAGGTATCGGCCTTTGCAGGACTGAGCATATGTTCTTCGATACAGAAGAGCGTCGTCTTGCTATCCAGGAAATGATCGTTTCTGAAAGCGTCGATGCCCGCAAAGCCGCTCTGGGCAAACTTTTGCCGATTCAGCAGAAGGATTTCGAAGGAATCTTCAAAGCCATGAACGGCAAACCTGTAACGATTCGTCTTATCGATCCGCCATTGCATGAGTTCACGCCGAAAGATGAAGAAGGCGTTCAAAAACTGAGTAAAGTAACAGGCATTAGTCCTGAAAAGATTAAGCACCGCTGCGAACAGCTTCACGAATCGAACCCGATGCTCGGTCATCGCGGCTGCCGTCTGTGCATCACATATCCGGAAATTCTCGATATGCAGGTAACAGCGATTATCAATGCGGCTATCGTCTGTGCAAAAGCGGGTGTAAAGGTACTGCCGGAAATTATGATTCCGCTGACAATCGATAAGAAGGAACTTTCGATTCAGGAACAGCAGGCACGTACTCTTGCCAACGGTTTGATTAAAGCTGCCAAATCGAAAGTAAAATATATGATCGGCACGATGATTGAAATTCCACGAGCTGCATTGTTGGCTGACAGGATTGCCGAAGTCGCGGAGTTCTTCTCATTCGGTACAAACGATTTGACCCAGATGGCGCTTGGTCTTTCACGCGACGATGCGGGCAGATTCCTGCCGGTTTATGTCGCGAGCGAAAAAGACGGCGGCAAGGGTATTTTCCAGGCTGACCCATTCCAGAGTTTGGACCAGGACGGCGTTGGCATGCTCGTGAAGATGGGTATTGAAAAAGGCCGTTCGACACGCAAAGACCTTAAAGTTGGTATCTGCGGCGAACACGGCGGCGAAGCCGCAAGCGTTAAGTTCTGCCACAAAGTCGGTATGAACTACGTTTCCTGCTCACCATTCAGGGTTCCAATCGCACGTTTGGCCGCTGCACAGGCTGCTATTGCTGATAAAGCCGTAAAGGGTAAACCAGCAAAAAAGGCAGGCAAGAAACGCAAGTAGCCTTAAACTTGACATATTAATGTCAAACGTATAGAATATAAAGGTGTGCTGGCGGAATAAACCAGCACGCCTTTTTAATTTAGAGATCTCAAATTTGAGATTTGAAACGGTGGGAGTAGCTCAGTTGGCAGAGCATTAGATTGTGGTTCTAAGGGTCGCGGGTTCAAATCCCGTCTCTCACCCTTGTAAAAAATGTTAGCCCCCTGATTTATTCAGGGGGTAACTCGCCGAACAAACCGGCGGGCTAACAATGACGAATATTCTGCCACAATCCGTTTATATTCACATTCCATTTTGCAAATCAAAATGTTTGTATTGCGGATTTTTTTCAAAGCCTCCCGCTCAATTCAATATTCAGAAACTTTTGGACGCTGAGCTCGAGGAACTGAAAAATTCATCATTTTCAAAACCGATAAAAACATTATATGTCGGAGGGGGAAGCCCGGCTTCAATAGGCAGCGTCGCGCTTTGCGGGTTCTTGGCAGACATTATTAAACTGACAGGAACGCCCCAGGAGTTTACGATTGAAATTAATCCGGCGGATATAAACGAATTGTTTCTGCGGAAACTTTTCGAAATAGGCGTCAATCGAATTTCCATAGGCATTCAGTCATTCAATGAAGATGAACTGGTATTTCTCGGCAGAAGATATTCGCCAACTCAGGCGGAACAGATAATAAAGTTATGCAAAAAAATCGGCCTCACAAATATAAGCATTGATTTGATTTTCGCTGTGCCGGGCTCAAATTTGAACACATGGCATCAGGATTTATTACGAGCTGTCCGAAACGATGTGCAGCATATAAGCGCATACAGTTTGACTTACGAAACGAACACTCCGCTTGAGAAAATCAAATCATTAGGCAAAATAAAAGTAGTTAACGAAGAATTAGACCGCCTTATGTATGAAAGAACAATCTGGCTGCTTGCCCAGGAAGGGTTCGAACAGTATGAGATTTCGAATTTCGCGAAGCCGGGCTTTGAGTGTAAACACAATCTGACATATTGGCATAATGATTTTTATATTGGTATCGGGCCTGCGGCGTGCGGCTATGTAGAAGGGCTGCGATACGAAAATATAAATGACATAGAAAAATATATCGAGCAGAATGATAAGACAGAAGAAAAGACCGAGATAACGCCAATTGAAAAGGCATGTCAGACAGCGGTGCTTGGTTTGCGATTGATCAGGGGAATCGACGTAAGCAAATATAAAGAGAAAACGGGCTTCGATATTAATGAGGTTTTCGAAAATTCAATCAGGAAAAATCTGGGACACGATTTTCTGCAAATGAAGGGAAATAGGCTGAGCCTGACAGCGAAAGCTCTGCCGATTGCAGATAGCGTTTTGAGCGATTTCGCGGAACCTGATTAAAATAAAAAAGGCCCGGGAAAATCCGAGCCTTTGAAAAACTGAGATTGCTTCGTCGTCCCGATTCGCTTTGCTCAACGGGACTCCTCGCAAAGACATTGTTATTACTTTTTACATTTTTCGCATTTGCATTCATCTGTGCATTTGCAACTATCGCCGCATGTGCACTTGTCAGCGCATTTGCACTGAACGGCAGCTTTGCAGGCTTCCTTGCATTTACAGTTTTCGCATTTGCATGCATCGCCGCACTTACATTCCGTGCCGCATTTGCATTCATTTGCGCATTTGCAGTCTTGGCATTTGCATTCGTCGCCGCATTTTTCACAGCATTTGTTTTCTTTTTCGGCACAAGCGGGAGCTTTGGCCTTACAGCCTTCGTGGGCAAGTGCATTCGAATCGAATCCGACTAAACTGAAACCGGCAAGTAATACAAAAGCTAAACTGAGTATCGAAATTTTCTTTAACATTTTTAAATTCTCCAAAATTTTAAGTTTAATATTAAATTAATAATGAGGCCTTGATTTTGGAAAATCTCAAATGATAAATACGCACAGAACAGAATGTATCCTGTATTTAAAAGGCGGACCGGTTGAATTACCCTCGGCGAGAACATTATTATTCATTTGGACAATTAGAGAGTTTTCCGGATAAACTGAAATGAAGAAGTTGTCAGATGTTAATGTTTGACTGCTGACAGGAGCAGCAGGAGGAATTTTTTCCAGGCAGCAATTGCCTTTGCCCGGACATTTTTGGGAAACCGGCTTTTCGGTATCAGATGAATGACAGCATTCGGGCTTCGATTCGCCTAGTATCTTTTTACCTTTACAGCCGCAATAGGCGTAAAAAGTCAAAGAAACAGCGGCTAAAACCGCCAAACTTGTTAATATCGTTCGTAATTTAATTTTCATACCGATTAACCAATGTCTTTTATCTTGTTAGAATATACGAGCTATATAGCTGAAACGTTTAAAGAAATTCAATTTTTTTGAACAAATAATGGATAAGCAGGCTAATTTAAGTTGTTAGGAGGGATACTTCCAACTGTGTTATTGCTTTAGAAACACAAATCGATATAATGAATTTCTTTATTTACCCTAAAGAAACAGATGAATATAGACAATATACGAAATTTTTGCATTATAGCTCATATAGACCATGGCAAGAGCACATTAGCCGACAGGCTTCTGCTAATGACCGGGACGGTGAGTCAGCGTGAATTTAAAGAGCAAATGCTCGACAGTATGGACATTGAGCGTGAACGCGGGATCACCGTAAAGGCATCTGCGGTCACGATGAATTATCTTCGTGACGGCAAGGAATATATGCTTAATCTTATCGATACTCCCGGCCACGTGGATTTTCATTATGAAGTATCTCGTTCGATGAAAGCGTGCGAAGGGGCCATTCTTGTAGTTGACTCAACACAGGGGGTCGAGGCTCAAACACTGGCCAACGCGTATCTTGCGGTTGATTGCGGTCTTGAGATAATCCCAGTTATCAATAAAATTGATTTGCCCGCGGCTCAGCCTCAGGTTGTCGCGGAGGAAATCGAACATACGCTTGGTATCAGTAAAAACGAATGTTTTCATATAAGCGCAAAAAGCGGTATCGGAATCGATGAACTGCTTGACGCGATTGTTACACTGATGCCGCCGCCGAAATCAGATGGCGATTCTCATGTTAAAGCTTTGATTTTCGACAGTCATTTCGATGACTATCGAGGCGTGATTTGTTACGTAAGAGTTATTTCGGGGACACTGGCTCCGGGACAAAAAATAAAAATGATGGGATCGGCACGTACATACGTGATTTCAGACCTCGGAAAGTTTACGCCGGCAATGAAAAGAACCGAATCGCTTGGGGTCGGCGAAGTGGGATATGTAATCGCGAGCATCAGGAACCTTTCGGATGTTACAATCGGCGATACGATAACGCTGGCAAGCGATCCTGCCCAAAAGGCTTTGCCGGGCTATAAAAAGCCGCAGCAGATGGTATTCAGCGATTTTTATCCTGGCAATAATACGGAGTATTCGCAGCTCCGTTCAGCATTTGACAAGCTTTCGCTGAACGATGCGAGTTTTTCGTTTTTCCCGCAGAATAGTCCTGCTCTTGGTTTTGGTTTCCGATGCGGTTTTCTT
>JAKJEQ010000116.1 GCA_022705345.1 Planctomycetota bacterium
CCGTCAACACGATACCTGACGCGAAGTTTTTTATTGTCCGGCTCGATATGTATATCACTTGCGTTTTCGCGAACAGCGTTATAGACAAGATAGTTAACCAGTTTGACGACAGGGGATTGACCTGCTACTTCCTCGAGATTACTAATATCTTCGGAAATATTTTCTATAACTGTGAAATCATCAAGTCCGGTTTCATCTATAATATCATCAATTACAAATACGTTAGAAGCGGGCATATACGCCTGCAAAGTTGCCTGAATATCTTTTGATGTAGCGCAGACAACCTGGGCATGGCAATTGCTTAAACGTTCGATTTCATCAATAAGATACACATTCGAAGGTTCGCTGACAGCGACTGTCAGATGATCTCTTACCTTGAATAACGGCAGGACGATATGTTCTTCAAGAAATTCTTTTGGCAAAATCTCTATGATTCCCGGATCGCAGATCCTTGGTGTTATCTGGGCGTATGGTACGCCGTAAACTTCCGCCAGGGCAGAAGCAACATCGTTGCTGCTGCAGAAGCCTTTTTCAACAAGAAGTTCTCCGAGCAGTTTTTTATGTCCCATTTCGCCTTGCTGCGAAAGTGCCTCGACTAACTGCTCTTCGGTAAGAACCCCTCGTTGCTGAAGGATTTCACCAAGCTGCATTTTACTGGTTACCGTGCTCTTCATAATTTAACCGTTTTTTATACAATCCAGAATCATATAAGGACCATTATGCAAAACTTTTTACCGCTTCTCCTAATTCATCATATTTATCAAACTCGTTTTCAAGCCTGGTAATCTCAAGTATTTTTTTAAGATTATCATTTAGGCTTGCGACTTTCAGCTGACTTCTCTGGTCGTAGCATTTTTCCTTGAGCCATAATAATTGTTCGAGGCCTTTGCTGTCTATAAAAGGCATTTTACTTACGTCGATTACGATTCCAGGGACGTCTTTTTGTATAAGCTCGGTCATTGCATCTTCAAAGGCTTTACAATGTTCGGCTACAAAATCACCGTGGAGTTTAACCACTACAGCATTCTTATATTCCTGTTTTTTTATTTTCATTTCAATAATGCTCCAACCGCCAAGGCGCCGTAATTACTGAAATTGTCAGTATAATATTCATCCATTTTTCCGGACTGTATAATTTCCCACATTTTTTTTATATCGCTTTTGATAAATATTTCGCCGATATCAGGGTCAAATTGTTCCCCGAGATTTGCGGTGATTTCATCAATTGCTTCTTGCGGACTAAGGGCATCTCTATAAGTTCTTTTTGATGTCATCGCGTCAAATGTGTCTGCAATCATAACAATTTTCCCCGCCAGCGGAATTTTGTTCCCGGCGAGTTGATTTGGATAACCTGTTCCGTTATATTTTTCATGATGGTAAAGTACGCCTGGAATTATGTCGTTCATCTGCTTTATTCCGGATAAAATTCCTGCCCCTATAGAAGGATGATTCATAATTTGGGATCGTTCCTCGTCAGTAAGGCCGCCCTTTTTTCGCAATACGCTTTCCGATATTCCTATTTTTCCGATATCATGCAGGAGACCAGATAAGTAAATCTTTTGAATACTATCAAAATCTATAGACGAGGCTGTCTGCGCAAATTGCTCGGCAATCCAGCGGCTTATAAAAGCAACTCTCTCGGAATGTCCTCTTGTGTATTGATCTTTTGCGTCAATGCTGTTAGTCAGAGCTTTCAAAGAGCCAATGAACAGTTCTTTTAAGTCATTGAAAAGTCGATTGTTTTCTATAAAAACCGCGCATTCGCTGGCTACTGAATTAAAGAGCTTTGAATCTATGCTGTCAAAATCAGATTTACCTATTCTGTTTGTGGCGATCATCATTCCAATAATGTTGTCACTGCTGTAGAGCGGAACCGCAATTATATTTTTGACCCGGTCAGTCCACGAATATCTGAAAGGCGAGTCAATTTGACTATCGAGCAGCACATCTGTTCCTGCTGAAATTTCAGCTTTAACTCTCTCGAATAAACTATTCAGTTCGACTTCGTCTTTATAATCGATTGCAAGTACTCCATAGCCTGCCGTTAGGACTAGTTTTTTGACCGAATCGATTTTCTTTTCAATAAAAATAGCGAGTCCCTCGACTTTTACAAGATCTGAAAGATTGTCACAGGCAAGCTGCAGATAATTGACATCCGACCGGCTGACTTTCATGCTGCTGCTTAATTTATACAGCATCACAAGCTCTTCATAAGTCTGGGCAAGCTCGCCGCTGATTAGTTCTATTTGGGTGGTACTTTTTTGCTCATCATTAAGATGTTGGATAAAATTGGTCAAAAGTACTTTAACATAAGCCGCTTCTTCCGGCCTTTTTGGACCTAAATCAGCAAGCAGGATTTCTGTTTTATCAAGGCCCGCAAATTTAACCGCAACCATTGTACCTTCAACTATGATTGTCTCAGATTCATCCGCTAACATGTTCTTAGCAAAAGCGAGCAATTGTTCGCAATTACTTTCAAATTTTCTATCTTCGCAAAATTCTACAAGATGTAAGGACTCATCGCAGATGAAGAAATTTATATTTATGCCGGCAAGCTGCTTTCCGAATTCTCTGAAAGCTTTATGCTGCGGCGACCTGTATTTTTTATATGTAATTGATTCAAGCATATTTTATCTATTTACCAGCAGTTTGTCCGATAGAATGTTCAACATGCGCAAGTAATTCTTTAGGGCTGAAAGGTTTACTTAAGAATTTAGTTATATTAAGCTTTTCCTGGAGATCTTCCTCAATCGCAAAACCTCTTGCCGTGAGAACAATTACCGGCAAAGCCGCCAACTCCTGAACGGTCCGTATTTTTTTTATCAGGTCAATTCCTGTCATAAGCGGCATTTGATAATCTGTAATTAGAAGGTCCGGCTTTTCATTAATACAAAGCTCGTATGCTTCTGCGCCATTCTGGGCCGTTATAACATCAAATCCGTTATTCCGCAGCTTCATCGCAACTACCTGTACAATGTGAATTTCGTCATCAGCTACAACAATTTTTTTATTTTCCATTATATATTCCGTTAAAATTATTAAACTGTCACTTTCTGTGCCATTAACGGCAACTCAAATCCGAAACAACTTCCTTTTCCGACAGAACTGGTTACAAAAACTCGTCCGCCATGCAGTTTTTCAATTATTTGTTTAACAAGATTCAGCCCAAGTCCTGTGCCTTTTGCATATTTATTATTGGCTTTTACCCTGTAGAATTTATTGAACAAATGTTCAATTTCTTCGGCCGGAATACCTACCCCGGTGTCAGTCACCTTTATTCTGACCACCTGCTCAGATTCATCGACTTCACCATCTACTGTAATTCGGCCATTTTCGGGCGTATATTTAACAGCATTGCTGAGTAAATTAATAATTACCTGAGAAATCATATCTTTATCGCCCAATACCTGGTCAAAAACTATTGCTGTTTTTTCTTCAACTTCTATCTGTTTTTCTGCAGCGTAACTTTTGATCATTTGCACCGCATCACGAACAAGCAGCATTGCGCTTATCGGCTCTTTATTGAGCTTCACAAGTCCGGACTCAATCCTGGAAACATTAAGAATGTCCTCAATCAGGCGATTGAGCCTCTGTGCCTGTGTTTGTATTATTGAATAAAATTCTTTCCTTGTCTTTTCATCGCTTGCTTCACCATCTACAAGCATTTCAGCGTAAGCGGTTATTGAAGCGAGCGGCGTTTTCAATTCGTGCGATACGTGACTTACAAATTCATTTTTCATCTGAGAAATTTCTCTTTCGCGAGTTATGTCGTGCAGTACGCTTACTGCGCCGCAAATTTGAGCGTTTTCATCGAATATGCAGGAAATGATACATTCATAAATCCGAGGGCCTTCTTTGGTTTCAAATTCAAGCTCATGACGAACATCCCTTATTTTTCCTTGCCGGCTCTTTTTAATTAAATTTACAATATCGCTGTCAGAGACCAGATCTTCCAAAAGTTTAAGTACTGAATTGTTCGCGTCGAAACCAAGTATTTCACCAGCCTGAGCGTTTGCTAATAACAGTCTGTCATTGATGTCGGTGACGATAACAGCGTCATTTATGCTGTATATGATGGCTTCTGTATTGTGTTTTTGTCTTTTCAGAAGCTGAGCCTGGAGTTTATAGTCTTTTGCTTCCATTACGGCCTGCATTATTTTTTCACGCTGAAGTTTATAATCTCTTTCAAGGATGTCCAATCTTCCGATAAGCGTCTTCGACTCGGTGTAAAAATATCGCAGCAGCCATACAGCGCCTCCCGCGCAGCAGGCGATACCCACCAGTTCTATATTGTTTAAACCATCGGTAAACAGCAAAACAATCAAGCCGGCACAAATCCCTGCAAAACCTGTAATGAAAATATGTATTTTCTTTAACACTTTTGTTCCTTGCAAATTAATTTATCATAAAGATAAAGGTGATTTTTCTCGCAGTTCATAATTATCTTCTAAACCAGCCCTCATCTAACTTCTGACTCATTGCATCGATCATTTCTCGTTCAGACTTTTTATTCTTTTCAGGTTCCGTTTCAGAAAGAATTTTGCTTCTAAGCTGCTGAGCCTCAAGTACACTCGGTCTGAATGCAATTATCCGATCGAGTATTTGAAGAGCCTCTTGATATTTACCCTCATTGTATAATTTCACAGCTTTGCTGTATCCGTTTTCATAAATACTAATTCTTGATAACGGGGATATTTGTTTTCGTGAGCCGTGTACAATCCTGTCAATATCATCCTTGCGCTGTTCCGCACGGCTGTCTTCAGGTTCGTTTATGATGTGTGGCGTTATCAGCACAACCAGCTCGCGGCGTACATTTTCATCGCTTGTTCTTTTAAACAGCCAGCCCACAATAGGCAAATCGCCAACAACAGGAACCTGCGTATCATTATTAGTTAAATCTTCCTGGAATAAACCTCCGATAATAATTGTTTTCCCATCCTTTACCATTATATTAGTTTTGACAGTTGTAATGCTCTTGTCCGGCAGGGAAGTGCCATTTGCGTCCCGCAAAGAAGTAGAACTAAGCTCGGGGCTCAATTCCATTCTAATATAACCATCATCGCATATATAAGGTCTGAATTTTAAAATAGTACCGCTTACAAGGAAATCTACGGAAGTAGTTGTTCCTGTTTCATTTTGCGTGGTGCTCTTGGTATAACCAGTTTCTCTGCCGATATTCAGATACCCAGCTTGTTTATTTAGTGCCATAATTTTTGGGTTTGCAAGTACCGTAACGCTGGATATGCCTTCCTCTGCGGTAATTGCGGCAGTAATTTGAGAGTTACTGAAATTTGCGGTGAATGCGGTTGCATTAGAATTTGCAAGATTGGCAGATATGTCGAGAGGTGTAAGATCGCCTATTCTTGACCATTCTATACCGAACTCCATTGTTTCTGTGAGAGTTGCTTCGAGTATTGTAACTTCTATCATAACCTGAGGCGGACGTACATCAATCTGTTTTATCAGCTTTTCAATGTGAGCTATTCGTTCAGGAAAATCATAAACAGTCACCATATCTCTCATACTGAACGAATCGCCGCCCTTGCCTGCTTCAGTATCTAATGCCGCGGCTGTTGTAGTTGAAATCTTGCCTTTTGTACTAAGAGCCGGCTCTATCAAAGCTTTAACTTCAGCGGCGTTGACATAGTAAAGTGTAAAGACCTTGCTGGTCAGTCGTGCTTCATCCAGTTTAACAAGCTGATATTCTTCATTAGTATATATCTTTATAAAGTTGCCCTCTATTTCATATTTGAAATCGTTACCGAGTATAGCCAAAAGAGCTTCTTCGAACGTAATTCCATAAAGGCTTAAAACGTTTATTCTGCCGTCAACTTTGGCCGAACAAATGATATTGGTATGATATTTGGCTGCCATCAAATTCAAAGCGTCCCTTATAGACATGTCTTTTTTGAAGTTGATAGATTCGATTATGCCCTTATCTATGTCCTTAACTTCGTTATAAATTAAATTCTCGGCTGAAATATTATCTTGTGAGAGGTTCGAAGTAACTAATTGTTCAGACAAGTCCTGTTCGGTAATCAAACTATCGGATGATGTCTGCCCTGTTACTGCGGCCACAGTGCAAAGCAGAACAATTATTGTTAGAAGGATATTTCTAACCTGCGTTTTCTTTTCATTTACTTTTTGCTTTTTCATTTTCAATATACTACCTTGCCTAAGGCATTTTTACCGGCTGAACTATCTTCTTAACCACGGTCCGACCGCAGCAGTCAAGTTTAACCTGTAAATCGTTAATCTCTGAAATCGTAAACTCATATTTTTTATCTTTGAATATAAAATTGAATCGCTGCCCTATTACCATCAGCTTATAAAGGCTTGTTCTGGATTTCCGGTAATAATCGCCGTTAATTCGAGCGCGTTGACAGCTTCTGACATTTCTGCCGAAATATATGGGGAATTCGATGATTCTATATTAGATTCCCCTCCGGCTGTCTTAAAATCTTTCCACCCATTAGATGCGAATATATCTCTTTTTAGAATATCGTTTCTCCCCGGGATAACCGGCAGTTCACTGCACGTTATTGAAGAAGACATCGCCGGAATAATCTGAATGGCTGTATCGGATGTAA
>JAKJEQ010000117.1 GCA_022705345.1 Planctomycetota bacterium
AGCCGCCGTTCTTCTGCTCGAATGCCGCCGCGAGCTTTTGCATTAGCTCGTAACAATCGCCGGTTCCTGTTATAGATATTTTTTTCACATTGCTTGCATCGTCTGCGCTGGCAGTCATTATCGATATTGCTGCGGCAGCGAGCATAATAGCAAATATTTTTTTCATTTTTTCTCCTTTTTTCATAATGTCAAATACAGCCCATATCTGAAGAACACTGCGATATCGTTTCTGTCATTATTATAGAAATCGCCGGGCAAAAACACTTCTCCTTCGAATCTATGTTCCACGTTTTTGCTCACTTTACACCTTAGCATCGACCTGAGAAGTTGCCCTTTTAACAGCCCGCTTTCGCTCATCCCGTTAGTTCCGCCTGCAGAAGTATTATCATCCGCAAACAACAGCGAATATCCGCTCAGAAGTTCCGTCTTTTCCGTCAGGTTCGTTTTCCAATCAACATAAAGCCTGTGAAGGTTCGAACTGTCATAAGCCCTGCCGTCAATGGTATCGAGATTTCCCTGATACAAAACGCTCCACGTATCTACCCTGCCGAACACTTTATCGAAATGTTTTTCTCGGTCATCGTCGCCGGACAAATATTCATATCCGAAAACAAGCCTGTTCTTTTTCTCGTCTTTGAAATTATAAATAAGCTGGTTATTTGTTCCGAACGCCTCGAGGCTGTTGCCGTTTCGATGCCCGAATTGCGGCGCAAATTCCATACTGTATTCCCACTTATCGCTCAACGCCCCGTATTTCCTCAATCCGAGCGTATAAACCTCTCCTTCGAAACCGTTGTTTATCGCCCTTTCATTGTACTGCTTATAAATAAAATATAAATCGATTCCGCTTTTTTCTCCTGTTTTCTTAGCTAAATAAAATATCGCGCCCTGTTCGTCCTGTTCCGATAAATCTTCATCTCGATCGTGAAATGGCTTGAACCATTCTGCGCTGTCTGCGTGGTTATCTATCAGAATAAAATCGAATTTCGCGTCATACGCCGCGATATCGTAAGTAAATCTTAATGCGTCGAAAAACGCCGACCTTCCTCCGTCAAGCGGCGTTCCGTCAAGAATCAGCCATCCGCTTCCCAGTATTATATCCTGCCTGCCCGCGATTATCGTCAATGGCAGATCAAACGCGTTATGAATCTCGAGATTGAATCTGTCGGGCAAAACCTCATTTCTCGTAAATGGAGGATCCTGTGTTTTCGGTTTTATGTAATATCTCGGCTCCGTAACAAACCGTATATTGAAATTCACATCGTCTGTCAGTCTTATTTTCGCCCCTACTCGCGCCCTGTATCGCGGAAATACAAGCCGTTCATGCCCTACAGCATCTTTGTCCAGCCGCCTGTTATTATCATACTCCGCTCGAAGCCGCAAATCCGCTTCCAGTTCGAGCCAATCAGTCGGATTCTTTAAGCTGGATATCCGGCTATCATCGGAACTACTTTCATTATTAGATGCGTGTGCTTGCGCTGCAAAGCAAAGAACTGCCGCCGCAAAAATCAATCCTGTTTTTGCCTGATTACTTTTCACTTTTCTCACAAAGAAAAAAATATATTCCACGTCTAGTATCCTATAATTCTTTTCGTCTTTAATTTCAGTTTCCTTTACTCGGGTTTTATAAACCGATTGCTTTTTAGTAAAAATTCAGATTCGGCGATTCAACTTTTGTTATAAATTATAATTATAGGACTTTTGACGAGGATTAAAGAAATGTTAAATTTTTGTTAAAAACCAGGATTGCGGCAGTTTTACACTATGTTTGAAACTGAAAATTAAAAATAATTATCGTCCCCGGCGGGAGTCGAACCTGCAACCTTCGGCTTCGGAGTCCGATCATGGGATTTGTAACGTATTGTAATGAAAACGTTTATATTTGTCAATTAAAGACTTATGATGCTGACCGAATCGCAACAGTACCGCAAAAGTAGCTCAAAAGCGCCAAAGTGTTGCAAATTCTGTTGCAAATTACGGACTCGGATTAACCCTTTTTACTTTACTGAACTCACCGATATTTTTGTACAATACTACACTCACTTAGCTTTTTGAATCACATTATTGCCCAGCAAAATCCCGTTCAAGGGCTTTTAAGGCCAGCAGGTTATCGCCGTAAATTAGCATATTTTCCGTATTCGGATCGCCGTATGACTTAGACAGGGCTTCCACCAAAACTCTTGGTTCAAGCCTGACCATCTCATCCTTGCCCACCCAAGTTAATCCTAATTTTCCTTTTTTATTAACCATCAGCTGTTTCCATGCGATTAATTTGCGTTATTATCCTTACACCAATTAAATGTTTCCAGCAACATATTTCGATGCCACTTTAATTTCACACTTTTTGTTCTATATTTCTTTTGTAGATAATTATAAGCTTCCTCCGCAATTTCCTTATCTTCAGTAACTGCTATTGCATAAAGGGTAGGCAAATGACGCTGTAATGATAAATCTGTACAGTGAGAATGACTTATTCGTTTCAATTCTTGTTTCGCAAACATTTTATCTTGCAGCAGCCTTAAAAAATATAAAGCCAAGCGTCCCAGATTATGGTCCGGATGATAGACAATCTCTCTTAATTTTTTCGCTACATATGTTTTAGAACCTTTTAGCAATAGAACACATGCTGCCCTGCGAACCGTTGGATGGCCATTTGCTAAGTACTCATTTGCTATTTTTTCTGTATTCTTTGCCCGATAGGGGTAAGCAAAAATTACTTCAAGAGCTTTCTGAATAACAAACCAATGCCGCTTTTTGCTTAACCCATATTTTCTAGCCCGTGAAGCTATTTTATTTGCATTTTGCGGGTGAAGAATTGAAATTGTCTCAAGACACTTCCTGTCTGATATGGGAATGGCAACTGTCGTGATTCTAACATCTTAAAGAGGGTATCTGCTATTTCATCGTGTGTTCCATAATCCAATTGGGACAAGTAAGTTAGGGACTTTTCTAAAATCCTCAAATCCGGTAATTCTTTTAGAGCGGTAAAAGCAGACTTTTTTAAATGAGCACGTCTGCAATGTCCATAAATCGTCATCAATCGACGGAAGAGCCTGTTGTTTTTACCAGAAAGATTTTTAACCGATTCGGGAAGATTTCGCCTAAAACGTGAAACGAAGGTTCCTGTATTTCGCAAATATTCTGAAATTTTTTTGGAATTGTTTTGTTTATCGGGGTTAAGGCTCTTTATTTTTTCGAAGGCATCGTCAACCTTTTTGATCTCTGAATCATCAAGTTCTTCGGTCAACTTCTTATCAGAAAGAATTTCCGTTTTACTACCCTGCAAATTTAAATGTAGAGATCGCAGAGAATCATTGATGATAAACACTGCTTGTCGGGCATCTTCCTCAGACTTTGTAAAAACTTTAACATCGTCAACATATCTAAACCATTTAGCATTATGTTGCCGACAAAATTTTATTAATTCCTTATCGAGCGGTATTAAATAAATATTACCAAGAAATGATGAAATTTCGTTACCCTGTGGAATACCTCTTCCTATCGGCGTACCCGTTATTGTATCTCTGGTCCACCCCTCTAGTATTCTAAACAAAAGATGAATTATCTTTTCTTCCCTTCCTTTTAATAGGGAACGTATTTGCGTTTCTAATAATCTCAGATCGATATTTTCAAAATATGCTGTGATATCTGTTTTTGTAAGATGAGTGAACCCATCTTGAGTACATGTTCGTGAGGCAGCTTCAAACTCTGGCCATCGTTCATACCATGCATCAAACGGACTGATTGAGCGTATAGTCGCTCTCCTTAAAAAAGGAAATTCAATTTTAGATTCACGAAAAAGTGAAGTTCTTTTTTTTACCCTTTTTTTCCAGTCAGGATGTAAGCGATAAGAGTATACACGTTTGTCCAACTGCTTGTCCAATAACGGTGCAATTAGACAAGTAATCGCATGAAGTAAAATAGATTCTTCAATAGGCAGAACATTGCCTGGGCGTACACTCAAACCAGATTTTGGCAAGTCGATATCTGTCAAATGTCGGGGGCGATATCTATGAGTCTGAACTTGTTCAACAAGATGTTTAAGTCTCTCATCTAAATGTGAAGTGAAATCTACATGACCTACGGGATCAAGTACAAAATTATCACGGCTATCCGCATGGGCTAAATGCCAGCCGGTTAAGATTATTTCTTGAGAACATAGCTGTTTGAATAATTGATTTTGATTCACATTTTGCCTTTTATTTTTAAGCTAAACTTTTCATCATAAAGTAAATTTCCATTATTTGCATTTTTTTGTGCAATCGATTATATTTCCTGTTTATCCTTTTTAATTTTCACAATAATCAACTTTATTTCTCGCGTCAACCTTGCGTCAACTTCACGTAAACTAATATTTGCAGATATTTACCCGCATGTTTAATGGTATCACATCCCCGGCAAGTGATACTATTAATGGATTTATGATACTATTCGCTGCCATTGTGCGTCGCGTCCTTTGCCGAGGCATTTAAGTTTCTTTTTTCTTTTCAAATCCGCTAAAGCACGTTTCAGAGTCGGATAGCTTATACCGGGGCAGACTCGCTGGAGATCGCCGAACCTGAACGTTTGAGGCAAATGAAGAATAATGTTTTCAACAATCTGCTTTTTTGCCCCTTTACCAGAAGTAATAGCCCCAACACGGGATTCAAATTCATTATAAGCGGCTGTAAGCATTCCAAGAAAGTATTCCCACCATGGCCGAAGGTCGTGCTTTGCTTCGTGCCATCCGCGGGAGCTTTGCAAAAGTGCTTCGTAATATGTTTCTTTGCTTTCTTCAATAATGCGTTCAAGGCTGATATAACGGCCAACTTCATAATAGGCTTGATAAAGCAGTAAAAGCGTAAGAAGCCTGCCGATACGGCCATTGCCATCCATAAACGGATGGGTACACTCGAAATCGAGAACGAAACTGGCGATAAGCAGCAAGGGGTCTATTTTGTTTTCGGCAAGCAACTGATCGAAAAGTTTTATCAATTGTTGCATAAACTTCGGCGTCGCAAGAGACGAAACCGGCTTGAAACGAATAACCTGCTTGCCATCAGGGCGGATTTCTGTGATTGCATTATCCTGCTGTTTCCATTGTCCGGCTTTTTTATCAGTGTAATGATACATAGCTTTATGCCAGTCTTTGATAAGTGTAGTTGAAAGATGCATAGAAGAACTGCCGGCATGGATTGAAGCCAATACGTCCCGATATCCAGCTATTTCCTGTTCCGACCTGTCTCTGGGCTTTGTCTTTTTATCGACAAGAGGCGTGATACGGTCTGGGGACGCTGTTATTCCTTCGATACGGTTTGAGGATTCGGTGCTTTGAATCATAGCCGTATGCCGCAGCGTTTCTAATACTTCGGGGGATTGCTCGGTATATAACATTTGCCTTCCGCGAAATTCTCCTATCGCACGCATCGACATCAAAAAAGAATGTGAAACAGGAGTTTCAAGAAGATAACCATGTTCAAATGATCTCATCTAATTCCTTTCATTTTTACATTATTTCATATATTGTGAAATGCTCGAATTTTGCCAATTCGTAAACATAATATTGTGAATGATATTCCGTAATCATCTATTCATCCTGGTTTGCTTGATTGGCACCGCCAGCTTTGACCCATTTATCGACTTCGTCTTTTTTAAATTTCCAAAGCCGACCCATTCGATGGGCGGGCATTTTGTACGTATCTATCCACTTATAAACAGTATCATTACTGACGCCAAGATACTTGCAAATTTCATCAACGGATAGCCAACGATCTTTCATTTCTGTCATTTCCCAAACTCCTCAATGCAGGTTGATGCTATTCCTTGATTTTGTCCTGAATTACTGAACATAATACAATCGTACTCCATTTAAAACACAGCCAAAATATACGATTAGTTGCACGAAGTCAACCGGTATTTACCGTTTTAACCCGAATTTGCCCGCATTAAGCTATCAAAAAACCATTTTTTACGCTAAAAACGAACACTCATTCAAAAAAGTTATAATTCTTCTTGCGCTTTGTACCTCAATGCGCTATGTTGTATTAAAAAGTTTATTTTTGAAAGGACAAATTATGAGCTTAGGAATCAGAAAAATTATCGTGATTGCATTGGTTGGGCTGGTTTCACGGCAAACATTCTGCTGGTGGCCAACTGGCTAACTGAAAAAGGAGTTCCGGAAAAAGCCAATTGGCTTCGGGAAAACTTCCTCACAGGAACTGCCATCACAGTGATCATTGCTCTGCTTATCTTGCTGGTTAATCCTGTAAGAGGAAGGCTTGGCTTCAGTCATCGCTGCCCAGTCTGCGACAGGCGGCTAACTGGAAATACCAACTATTGCAGTGATTGCGGCAGCAAAGTCGCTTAATTGATATAACGAATTATCTCGGGCTCGGATTTACTACTAAGCTCTCCATTATCCGCTATCCGCAACTGCTAAAACCACAGTTTTTGCAGACATCACAGCCAGATTCAAAGCGAAGAAC
>JAKJEQ010000118.1 GCA_022705345.1 Planctomycetota bacterium
TGCGGCGAGCATTATTTTCTCGATGTCGATATTGTAGGGGTCACGTTTGTTGATGATGCGGCCTGTGGGATGGGCGAGGATGTTGAAGTATGGGTTGTCCATCGCGCGGATGATTCTTTCGGTTTGCTTTTGTTTTGAGAAATTAAAATTGTGATGGACTGAGCAGACGCGGATGTCGAGCTGTTTTAGCAAATCGTCGGGCAGGTCGAGCGAGCCGTCTTCGAGTATGTCGATTTCGGAACCTTTGAGGATTGCGATGCCTTTGATAGAAATTTTATTTATATCGCTGAGCTGTCTTTTGAGGTCGTGGGGTTTTAGGCCTCCTGCGACGGCGGTTCTCTGCGTGTGGTCGGTGATTGCGATGTATGAGTAGCCGAGTTTTTTGGCGGCGCGAGCCATCTGGTCGATTGAGGATTGGCCATCGGTATAATTGGTGTGGGTATGGAGGTCGCCTTTGATGTCTTCGACGGCGATGAGATTGGGGAGCGAGTTGTTTTGAGCGGCTTCGATTTCGCCGCGATTTTCGCGAAGTTCGGGCGGGATGTACGGCAGGCCGAGGGATTTGTAAACGTCCTCTTCTTTTTTGCCTGCGATCTGCCGGTCGTCTTTGAAGACGCCGTATTCGTTGAGCTTGTATTTTTTCTTTATGGCGATTTTGCGGAGTTCGATGTTGTGTTCCCTGGAGCCGGTGAAGTAAAGGAGAGCGGAGCCGAAGCTGGTGTGGAGGACAGCGCGTAGATCGACCTGCAGATTTGAGCGGAGCAGGAGGGCGCTTTTTGTTTTGCCTTTTGAGAGGACTTTCTGTATCTGGTCGTAATTGACGAAGTGTTCCATAACTTTTTCGCTGTTTTCGCAGGTGACGAGGATGTCGATGTCTCTGACTGTTTCGCGGCAACGGCGGAGGCTGCCAGCGATTGAGATGTCTTTGATGCCGGGGGCTTTTTCGAGGTAATCGACGATTGAGTCGGCGTACTGCCGGGCGATGGAGATGATGAAACGCTCGGATTCTTTTTGCTGAAGGCGGTCGATTTCTTCGAGGATGTTTCGGGCAGTTTTTTCGCCGAAGCCTTCAAGCTCGAAAATCTTTTTTGATTGGATTGCGGCTTTGAGCCGGTCAATGCTTGTGACGCCGAGCTGCTTGTAGAGTTTTGCGACTTTTTTGGGGCCGAGGCCGGGTATGTTCATAAGCTTTATTAATTCGGCGGGAAGTCGTTTTTTTATGGTTTCGAGGAATTGCAGGGTTCCGGTTTCGACGATTTCGTTTATTTTGCCGGCAAGGTCTTTTCCGATGTTGGGGAACTGTGTGAGGTCTTCGTTTGCGGCGATCATGTCTGAGATATTTTTGGAAAAGCTTGCGACGGTTCTTGATGCGTTGCGGTAGGCGCGGATTCGGAACGGGTTTTCGCCTAATATTTCAAGCAAGTCGGCGATTTGGTTGAATATATCGGCTATGTCGATGTTGTTTATTGGCATAGATCCTTCTTAACGCGTTGACCAGTATTTGGGACGGCCGTAATAGTCGTAAAGGCGAATTTCGTATTCGCGGTTGACCGGCGCGGAAGGATTGAACTCTGGGCTTTTCTTTACGGTTTCCTTCGTGACGTCTACGGAGACTTCCGCGTTTACCCAGCTAATTTCCTTAATCCAGTCTGGGGGAATGAGGACTTTTCTGCCCGCAAACCAATGAGTAGTATCGACAACCATGTACCTGATAATCCAATTTTGCTGATGAACGATAAAATCGTCAACCCTGCCGATCTTGCCATCGGAGGCATGTATTGCGTAACCGATGACTTCCTTTGTACTTCGGAGGTGGTTTTCTTTATCGGCAGTTGACACTGAGGTTTTTAATTCTTCCGCGGAAGTAATTGGGCCTATAGGCGTCACGGCAAGGCCGAGGGGGCCTCCCCAATATGCGGCCCAATTGTAGTGTTTGTGGAGCTCGGATTCCTGCTGGCGCGAGATGGGCTGGTCGGTGGAGATGTCGGGACTATTGCTGATTTCTTCTCTAGTGAGGTTAACCGGAAAGACTCTGTCCTGTCCCTGGGGTTTGCCGAGGGCAGTTGGAATGATGAGGACTTTTCTGCCCGTCAGCCAGAGTCCTATGTCAACTACGAGGTAACGGATAATCCATTTCTCATCGTCGAAAATAAAACTGTAAACCTGTCCGATGTGGCCGTCTTTTGATTCGATTTTGTAGTTTGTCAGATATTTAGCGCTAATGAGCATAAATCGCCCTTTCATAATTTCTTTAATTTTAAATGAAACGTCAATGGATTCAAATAAGGGTTTTGCCATCTATGTTTAAATAAAAAGTTTAGGAATTATTTGCGCGGCCGTAAACAGAGGCGATGTCGTAAATTTGTTTAGCTAATTTGCGAGTGAGCAGCCGAGGTTTTAACTGCCATCGCCAGTTTCCTTTTCTTGTGGAGGGATTGTTCATTCGGCCTTCGGAACCGATGTTGAGGTAATCCTGGATGGGGATGATTGCGGTACGTGCGACGGAACTCATGGCAAGCCGGATCATTTCGCGATTTATATTTCGCGAAGATACTTTTCGGCCGAGGTAGGCGGCGAGATTTTTTTTTCCGTCGAGGGAGATTTCGTTTTTGAACCATCCGAGGGTGGTGTTGTTGTCGTGAGTGCCGGTGTAAACGATGTAATTTTCGGTGTAGTTGTGCGGGAGGAAAGGATTTTTGCCGGTACGGTCGCCAAATGCGAACTGGAGGACTTTCATTCCGGTAAGGTCGAGCTTTTTTATCAAGTCCCGTACATCCGGGGTAATCATGCCCAAATCTTCGACGATGATGTTCGCATCAGGAAATTTATTGAAGAGGATTTTGAAGAAGTCTTCGGCCGGGCCCTGGAGCCATTTGCCTTTAACGGCGGTTTTTTGCCTGGCGGGAACCTGCCAGAATTTTGTGAGCCCTCTGAAATGGTCGATCCGAACAGCGTCAAATAATTTGAGGTTCTGTTCGATTCTGCGCATCCACCAATCGTAACCAGTTTTTTTTAAATAGTCCCATTTATAAATGGGGTTTCCCCAAAGCTGGCCGGTTTTGCTGAAGTAATCGGGAGGAACGCCGGATTTGAAGATGAGCTTTTTGGATTTATCGAGTTTGAAAATTTCGGGATGCGCCCAGACGTCGGCGCTCATATAAGAAACGTAAATGGGAATATCGCCAAATATTTTTATTCCGAGATTATTGCAGTATTCCTTTAACGCGAACCACTGGCGGAAAAACAGAAATTGCAGAATCTTCTGTTTTTCTATTTCTTTATTGAGCCTGTTTTGTGGTTTTACTTTGTGCCATTTTGGCCAGTTAAAATTTTTGAATTTCGATGCCAAAGCGACAAAGAGCGCGTAATCCTCTAGCCAATAATTATTTCTCTCACAGAAAGATTCATATTCGGGACTTAGCGAATTGAATCTTGAAACGGCTAAATTTAAGAAATTATTTTTGTAGTGAAACGCTTCAGGGATTCTCAGTTTTGGAATATGCGCGATATCGGATTTTTTCAGCAGGCCTGATTTGTAAAGTAACTCGGGGCTGATGAGCATGGGGTTTCCGGCGAATGCGGACAGGCAATCGTATGGAGACAGGCCTGTTTCGATATGGGGCGGGGTCAAAGGTAAAATCTGCCAATAAGTCTGCTGTGCTTTATTCAGGAAATCTGCAAAGCTGTAAGCCTCGGGTCCGAAATCGCCGATTCCGAACCTTGAGGGCAGCGAAGTGATGTGCAGCAGAATTCCGCTTGCTCTTTTTGTCATACCATCAGAATAACCTATTAGATTATTAACTCAAATTCCTCAAACTGCCGATTCAGCATTTAGATTGCCACCCCTGCCTTGGCAGGGGTAAACTCCTGCGCCTCGCAATGACATACAAACGAGATTTTTGTCATTGCGAGAAGTCCCACTTCGGGACGACAAAGTTTACCGCCTATGGCGGGCAATCTCAAACCATAAATTAAAAAGTGTTTATCATTTATTAAATAATGATTTATATAGATATCATCTTAGCAAAATCGGTCATTTTGAGTCAAATTTATAATTTTTTAAATTTCATTTCTGCGATTAAGGGACGATGATCCGAAGCGAGCCTGGCAAGGTAACTGTCTGCGACTTCGATATTAACAACTTCGATATCAGGGCTGATAAGTATATGGTCCAAACATAATACCGGCCAGCGGCCGAACCATGTTCCGTGATGCCTGTTCAACCCTGCCTGAGCGGAGACAAGTTTTTTTCTAAAAATTTTGAAAATAGGCGAGCCCGGCAGCGCGTTGAAATCTCCGCACATAATAACGGGATTTACACAGTCAGGATTTTCAAGCCAGTGCCTGGTCATCAATTCCTCAGCGTGCAATAACCGTTCATTGCTGTTGAGTCCCAGATGAGTATTAATAAACTGGACAGTGATATCATTGAAAAAGAAACTAATCCAAATCGCGCCTCTAGGTTCGAGGAAAGAGAATCGAGGTTTTCTTGCGAGCGGATTTGCCTTAATCAACTGTATAGGCAAAGCGCTGAGGATTGCATCACCGAAAGCTTCTTCTTCGAGTTTCATAGTCGGGTTAAACTGGTGCTGCATATTGAGGATATTTGCAATGATTTTCGCCTGGTCCTGTTTTCCTGAGCGTGAACGGCCGACATCAAGCTCCTGCATAGCCACGATGTCCGGCTGGTATTCTGAGATGACTTTTGCAATCCTTGCGGGCGCTAAGGCGCCGTCGACTCCGACGCAGCCATGGACGTTATAAGTCATAATTTTAAGCGTTTCTTTTTCAATTAAGGTTTTTGCTTTTGGAGTTTGCTGCCTGTTTAAAAGATTCAGCACGGAGTTTCTTAAATCAAGGGGGCGCATATATCCTTTTTCGAGTCCTGTAACGGCCGAACTTTTTGGCAGGAAGGCGAAACCTTCAGTTTCGCTTCTCCGCAGGCCGCCGTGAGACCCGTTTTCGTTAGCGAAACTGTAATAGACATTCTTTTTTTCATCCCAGCCATAGATAAGCAAATCACCGACATCGAGCCTGCAAGTAGAATTGATAAAGTCCCGCATCATTTCCTTATAGTATGGCGCGGAAGGGTCCATAATTTTCTGAGCATTTTCTGAAATATAATAATATTCGTTTCTTGTCCAAACCTGTGCGGTTTTACCTTCTATGCATGGGATAATTACAACTGGAATGTTTGCGTCTTCAACGAGTTTTTTGGCGATGGTCTGTTTTTCCTCGAGAGAAGCTTTTTTGTCGAGGTAAATATGTCCTATAGGGCCGAGAGCAATGAGCAAAGGCCTGATAGTCTCATCAATAGCGATTGGCGTTAATACTCTTGTGAGGAGTTTTTTTCTCTGGATTCCTGCGCGAGCGAGGAACCCCAATTTTTCATAGGTATGATACCGTATAAGTTCATTGGATTGCTCAAAAACTTCCGAGACGGCTGTCTGGACGGTTTTTTCAAACTTCTTTTCATAAGGAACAGTGTCTTCCTGGCCGTGGTCAGAATAAATCCAGACATCGTAATCTCTGACGGTTGACCTGTGAGCGGCTTTCCATATTCTTTTAATCGCCCCATCAATACCCTTTAATGTCCATCTTGCAAATCTCGAGTTTGGGCCTCTCCGATGCGACTGCTCATGATAACCTACAAGATTCAGATGAATGATCGGCAGCCCCCTTGCGACGTCAATCTGGGCTCCAATTGTAATGAGTTCGCGAAGAACGATGCAAATAGCGACCCGAGAGGGAATGAATTTGAGCTCTTTTCTAAAATCCTTGCCATCAATAACGCCTGAGACAAAATCAAAAATTGCCAGATAAAGTTCACAAATCATAAGGAAGACGGTACGAATAAGGCTGAAGAAATGCAGAAGAGCGAGAATGACAAAACCGAGCGGGTATCGATTTTTTAATAATCCCGCAGTTCCGAGATTAGAAATACAGAAATGCGATTCTCTTGCGCCTCCGGTGAAGATATCGGAATAGGCGCTTCCTCCGGCGAAAAGCCCCTTTCCATCTTTTTCGAGTCTACTCTCTATTTCTGCGGCATCCTGAGGATTAAACATAACAAGCGGCCTGTCGGTAATATAATCGAAGAAGCCGAAAGCGGGAACAGCGGATTTTAAGCCGTAAAAAAGTTCAGCCTGAACGGAAGCGGTGCTGCATGGCATTCCGGTGTAAAAAGCATGCGACCTGTACCCCTGTCGCAGCAAATTGCCGAGGAACTTCATTCTTCCGGAGAAGACCGCTTCATCAAGCTCTGTTTTTGGAAGTGAATCAATCTGTATAAGTACCAGGCCCTTTCCCTGGCGGTACTTCATACGAGGCGGGAATCCAAAGAACCTCAGCAAAATCTGAGCACGG
>JAKJEQ010000119.1 GCA_022705345.1 Planctomycetota bacterium
GCCCGTCTTTCAAAAATTGAAAACATCGTTGCCGTCAAAGAAGCAACCGGACAGTTAGATGTTTCCAGCGAAATAGCAAACCTCTGCGACATAACGGTGCTTTCGGGTGATGACTCGCTTACACTGCCGATTTGTTCTGTAGGCGGAAAAGGCGTTATCAGCGTAGTCGCAAACATTGTTCCCGGCGATGTAAAAGCAATGACAGATATGATTCTTGAAGGAGATTTGGTCGGCGCCCGCAAATGGCACAACAAATTGTTCAAACTTGCAAGAACAATGCTCGGAATTGCGACAAATCCTATTCCAATCAAAGCGGCTATGGCAATGCTCGGTATGTCTTCGGACGAAATGCGTCTGCCAATGACCCAGCTTGAAGATTCGCAAAAAGATATACTTCGCAAACTGCTTAAAGAGTACGGTTTAAATGCCTGATGAAAATCCCAGGTTCGGTTTTCAGCCGCGCAGAGAGCTTGGCAAAACAGGCTTCACTGCCACACAGCTCGGCATTGGCGATTTGGCTGACAGGAAAATTCCGCTCGAAACTTGCGCAGCCACAATTCGCAGGGCCCTCGAAACAGGCCTGAACGTCATTGATACCGCTCCATGCTACGAAGACGGTTATAGCGAGCTGGCTGTTGGCAAGGCCATCAAAGATTTTCGCGATAAAATTTTCCTAATAGATAAAATTGATAATCATAACGACCCTATTAGACCTCAAATCGAATCTAGTCTTTCAAAACTTGAAACTGAAATGGTCGATTTATTCGTTCTGCATGCACTTGACACTATTGAGGGCTGGCAAAAAGCCGTTGAGCAAAATGGCGTCTTCGAGCAGCTTGATTCCTGCAGCAAGGCCGGAATGCTGCGGTTTAGAGGTATTTCAAGCCATCATCCAGATGTCCTCACTGCCGCCATAGATTCAGGTTTGTGCGATGTCGTTCTTTTTCCGATCGGCCCTTATTGTGATTCAAGATTCATCGACGTTGTACTTCCGCTGGCAAAAAAGAAAAATATCGGAACGGTCTGCTTCAAAACTTTCGGCGCCGGTAAATTATTAGGCGATACCCCCGGCTATAATCAGCCTCTCCAGCAAAGGCCCAGAGGCAAATTCAGTTCAGGGGGCGCTGAACAAAATTCTGCTCCGATGCTGCCGCGTCTTTCGGTCGCAGGCTGTCTGAATTATACGCTCACAATAGACCCGGATGTCGCTTTGCTGGGCTTGTGTTTTCCAAACGAACAGGATGCCGCCTTCGAAGTTGCTCATAATTTCACTCCTCTCGATTCCGCGCAAATGGATATTATAAAGCAATTGGCTGTAGAAGCTGTTAAAGAAAAAGGAAACTGCTGGTGGAATCCCCCGCAGTAATCTAAAGCATCGCCGCTCCGAATGTAGGTTTCAAAGTCTCCTCATAAATATGCATCAGGTTGTTTATCATTGAGCTGACTGAGTTATTCGTTCGCAGATAATTTTGAAGATTGAGGGCTAATTTTCTGCCCATGATTTTATCTTCGAGCAGCTTTTGCAGCGATGCGTAAATGCTGAATTCGTCAGATGAATCGAAAAGAACCGCGGTGGAATCGTTAACAAGGAATTCTTCAAGATTATTTCGTTCTGCCGCGACTGCAAGTCCTGCGCCTGCCGCTTCGATTACCCCCGGGTCGAATTTGCCTTTGCAGTTCGTATGTATAAAAACATCGCACCCGCGGAAAACTGAACGCAAAGGCCTGATCAGGGGCGTCACAGATATAGTCTGAGTAAGGCCGGTTTGAATAATAAATTCCCGAATTTCTTTTTCCGCTCTTCCCTTTCCCATGAAAACCACGACAAATTCATGCCCGTCAACTGTAAGATGTCTGATTGCGTTCAGTAGCGGCTCGTAATCGTTAAATTTGTCGAATTTGCCCGGCACGATCATACTCGGCAAACAACTGCACGCTTCATCTGCGAAAGTGCCGACATTGATATTAATGATTTTTTCTTTGGGAAAATGCTTAACAAGTCCTCCTGCGATTCTCGTTGAAGGAACGATTATCCTGTCAAAGGTTTTTCTTATTATGGGCCGAAGCGGAAGCCAGACATCAGTTGAATTAACTGTAACAACAGCGGGTATATCGAAATAATCCGCTATTCGTTTGGCAAGGATTGTCCTGGTCGTGCCGATGCAATGAACTATACTGGGTCGGACCGCTTCCAAACGGCCAAACAGATTTTTACGATTTTGAAGATAAAAGAAAGGGAACCGCATCAGCGGATGTTCCATAATCTTCACCCCGGGAAACAGTAAAAACTCGATTTCGCTTGCCGGAGGGACAACCATAGAACAGGCAACATCCTGAGCTTCAAAGCCGAAGAGCATATGACGAAAAGAGGGACAATACTGGCTGACTGTTTCCCTATCCGACACCATAAGCGGCCGAATAACTGTCCCGGTTTTCTCTTCTGTTAAGGATTCACCTTCCGCCATAATCACTCGATCATTTTCAATAGCCTATCAAGTTCACCCGTTTTCATATGATAACTATGCTCATCGTCCGGAAATTTTCCGCTGACAATTTGGTTATGATACAGATTGATTGCTTCGTACGATGCTTTGCCGACATCTCCGAAGGCTTTGGTAAATTTTGGGCTGTGGCCGACTCTAAGATTTAGAATATCTGGCAGCACAAGCACCTGCCCGTCGCAGTCAGGCCCAGACCCGCAGCTGACTACTGGAATCGGAAGTTTTTCTGTAATAATTTTCGCCACTTCCCTGGCGGTTCCTTCCAGCAGCAGCATTTCTGCACCGATTTTATACAACGCTTCAGCAAGTTTTGTAATCTCGGCACCTACTTCTGCAGTAGTACCCTCAGCCTTGTACACACCGGTTTGAGGCCTGATACCCAGATGAGGCATAACAGGTATTTTCGCTGCGACCATCGCCTTTATTGTCTCCAAATCAGCTTCAACCATTTCAATTTTTACTATATCAGCTCCGGATTCATCCATAAATCTTTTGGCGTTATTTACTGTTTCCGTCCTGCCGTTTTTACTTCCAGCATAAGGCATATCCGCAACGAGAAGTAAATCAGGAGCTGCCCTTCTTAACCCCGCTGTAATGGAAATCATAAAATCCATCGTCACAGAAAGCGTGTTATCGTAGCCCAGCACAAACTGTGCTGCAGAATCGCCTGCCAGCAGCGTGTCAACACCGGCAGATGCCGCTATCTTTGCGCTTACATAATCGTAGCAGCTTATCATGGAAAACTTCTTCCCAAGTGTTTTATCTTGCCGTAATGTCGATATTGTTACTTTCATTTATATAAAAGGATATGTAAGAAAACTCATTTTGGCAAGTAGATTTTCAGACTGCCTCGACATCTTTTTAGCTCCAGCGGCGTTATTTTACTGAAACTAATTGACAATCAAGGTTATTAATTATAAAAAACACGTTATCTTACTGTTTCTGTTAGCGGATTATTAATGAACATAATCTATATAGTTGCGCCCTCAATTCTGGTCGCCATCGTGCTTGCCGCCGTATGGCTGGACAAATGGAGTGTACCCGTAATTCTTATTTCTTTGGGCGCCGGAATCATTTTTGGCAGTGACGTATTGAATTTATGGTATTTCAGCGACTTCGAGCTTGCTAATCAGGTTGCCAATTTAGCGCTGGTTTTTATTCTTTTTCAGGGCGGCTTTAACACCAAACGAGAAACATTCAAGTCCGTTGCCTTGGCCGCCGCCGGCATGGCTACATGGGGAGTTGTCCTTACTGCCGCCGCCACTTTTACAATCCTGTGGGCAGTCCTGGACTGGCCTTTGCAAAGGTCTATTCTCTTGGCTGTCGTTATTTCATCTACAGATGCCGCCGCCACCTTTTCAATTCTGCGCCGTCAGTCCTTGTCGCATAAACTTACCGCTACAGTCGAAGTTGAAAGTGCCGCAAACGACCCTATGGCTATTTTGCTCACCGTTGTTGCGGTCACGGCATTCACGTCAGAATTTGGAACCAAATGGTACATAATTATCCTCTCGTTTTTCTGGAAATTCCTCATTGCGCCGGTGTTGGGATGGTGCTTCGCTCGTCTTACTATTTGGCTTTTCAACAGGCTTCGCCTCCAGGACAGGGGTTATTATTACGTCTTGTTTTTAGGCTTTACCCTTTTGATCTATGGCCTTGCAGAAATGATCCGTACAAGCGGAATGATGGCCGTATTCGTCGCAGGTTTTGTGATTGGAAACCATTCGTTTGTACATAAACAGGGAATTTATAATTTTTCGTCCGCTCTTTCTATTATAGCGAATATAGGCATGTTTGCGTTGATGGGACTTTTAGTATTTCCTCATCAATGGTCAGCCCTCTGGGTAGACGGAGTTATATTGTTCCTTGTTTTAACTTTATTTGCAAGGCCTCTGGCTGTATGGCTTGGAACATTGGGCATGGGAATCAAATTTAAGGATAAAATTTTTATGATGTGGGCCGGCCTGCGCGGAGCCGTGCCTATCGTTTTGTCAACTTATCCTGCCGCTGCAGGCATGGCCATTGGCCAGGACATTTTTAACCTCGTGTTTTTCGCCGTTCTGCTGTCCATCTCAATACAAGGTTCAACAATGGGACTTATCGCAAAATGCCTGAAGCTCTCTACCCCTACCCGTCCCAAACCACTGTACAATTTGGAACTTTTCACAATGGCCAAAAGCGACATGGATTTGATTATAGTCGATTTGCCGGGTCCGAAAGAAATTACCGGCCCGACAATTAGCGAACTCAGACTCCCTCCCGCGGCTGTTATTACCCTAATCACAAGGGGTGATGAAGTTATTGCGCCAAAAGGTTCTACCCGTTTGAAAGGTTGGGATCAAGTTACTGTGCTGGCTCACGCCAAAGATGAAGAAGTCGTCAAACAGGTACTTCTTACTCCTTTTGAACATTTGAATACAAAATAAAGTAAAAATCCTCAGTAATTTGCTGTAACCTTCAAAAAAATTGTTAAATTATTCTTGCATTTCCTAAAAAAGTGTGTATATTCTCATTCCTTGAAGTTCAATTAGCATACCGATTATCCCCATTTCGGTTTAAATAAACTTTTCATCACCCTCCTCCTTAGCCAGATTCTCGGTTTCTCTGAGAATCTGGCTTATTTTTTTAGTTCACAAAAACAATTGTACTTCATTTCTAAAAGGATATAATTAACAAAAATGAATTTTTTGCAAAAATGGCTACATTTTTGTATATTTTTTAAGGACAATTACTATGGCCGGTAAACTTTCCAACGAAGTACATTTATTAGGCGACATGGCAAGGGCATTTGCTGAAACCCTGGACCTGGAATTGACTTTGAGAGCGATTTTGATGTCGTTGGACACCCACGTTAAGCTCCAAAAGGGCACAATCACACTGCTCGACCCCGAAACTGAGACGATAAATATCAAAGTAGCGCACGGCCTAAGCGAAAAGTCTAAACAGCTTGGAAGTTATAAAATCGGGGAAGGCATAACCGGTACGGTCGTTGAAACAGGAAAAGAAATTATTGTTCCGGATATTTCAAAAGACCCAAGATTTCTTCATAGAACTCATTCACGCCAGGAAACGATTGGAAAGCACATTTCTTTTTACTGCGTCCCTATCAAGCTCGAAGGCAAAACCATCGGCACTCTAAGCGTCGACAGGCAGGCACAAAAAGGCGATGACCCGGAGGCGACCCTTAATCTTCTAAATGTTATCGCAACATTAGTAGCTCAGGCAGTCAAACTCAATAAACTCGTCGAATCGGATCGCAGACGGCTTTCTGAAGAAAACCTCCGCCTTCGCCAGGAACTTAAATCTCATTTCAACGTTGACAATATGGTCGGCACAAGCAATGCAATGAAACAAATTTACAGGCTCATCGAGCAGGTTGCCGACAGCAACGCCACAGTGCTGATCCGAGGCGAAAGCGGAACAGGCAAAGACCTCGTTGCGCACGCCATACATTACAACAGCAGCAGAGCAAATAAGCCTTTTGTCAAAGTAAACTGTACCGCTCTGCCGGAAACGCTGCTTGAAAGCGAGCTTTTCGGCCATGAGAAAGGCGCTTTTACGGGCGCGACTGAACGCAAAATTGGCAGATTCGAAAAAGCCAACGGCGGAACGATCTTTCTTGACGAAATTGGCGATTTCTCTATGAATCTCCAGGTCAAACTGCTTCGAATTATACAATTCAAGGAGTTCGAACGTGTTGGAGGCATTGATACAATAAAGAGTAATGTGAGAATCATCGTCGCTACTAATAAAAATCTCGAGGAGCAAATTAAAGAAAAACTTTTCAGGGAAGACCTTTATTACAGAATTAACGTCTTTCCGATTTTCCTCCCGCC
>JAKJEQ010000011.1:0-14248 GCA_022705345.1 Planctomycetota bacterium
CCCGCCTCAGGTGGGCTGGTGGGTTTATCCGCTTATGGATGACGGCGACCCGTCATTGCGAGCCCCTTAGGGGCGTGGCAATCTCTATCTTTCCTGCCGCCCAAATCTTTATTTAAAATCCTAATCGCACATTTGTCATCCTGAGCGCCTCGTCTTCCGAAGTTTTAACGAAGAAGAATGCCAGGGGTTTTTCGTTTTGTCCGAACAGTCCGAATGGTCCGACACGTCCGAACTGTCTTTTTTTCAATATTCTGTGTTCAGAGTCCTGTGTTCTCGAGCCGCAGCGAGACCCCTTTGGGATGTGTTCTGGTTTATAAATCTTCTCCCTTGAATTTCTGAAAAAATATAATATACTTATCCACTTCAATTCAGGAGGTATAAAATGAAACAGAAATGTTTTATAATAATGCCAATTACAACTCCTCAGGAGCTTACGGGATTATACAAAGACGATGGAGACCATTTCAAACATGTTCTTGATTGCCTTTTTTTACCAGCGATTGAAAATGCAGGTTTTGACCCTATTTCGCCAAAATCGGCCGGTTCGGAAATTATACATGCTGAAATTATAAAACATCTTTCAAGTTCTGCATTGGTTCTTTGCGATATGTCAATTTTGAATCCGAATGTATTTTTTGAATTTGGAATCAGGACAGCTTTAAATAAACCAGTTGCTTTGGTTTGTGACGATAAAACCAAACAAATACCTTTCGATACAGGCCTTATTAATTTCCATAGATATGGTAGCATATTAAGTGCATGGGATATTAATAAAGAAAAGGACGAGTTAAGTAAACACATTACATCTGCTTATGAAAAAGGCAAAGATTATAATGCTTTGTGGAGATATTTCGGAATCTCGCAAACTGGTGTTTACAAACCGGAAGAAGCAACTATCGGTCAAAAACTTGATCTTTTAATTAATGAAATTTCAATTTTAAAAAAATCTAGTGATAAGCCAATAGAAGATTTTAATACTTTTTATACTGAACCTTTTTTAAAAACCAAGCAAACTTTTGAACCTCTTACTTCTTATTACGACTTATGGAATTCAAAACCACATAAGCTTTGTTTAAAAGAAGACGAACTTGGTCTAAAGATAGCAGAGATTTTTGAAAAATATATTGCTGGTTTAAAAAAACAAGAAGAAGAAAATAAAAAAAATGATAAAGAAAATTAGGAGGCGGTTGTCCTATTATTTGGGAAATCTGAAAACACTATGCACATTTCTCTGACTTGACATTTTAAATAAAATAGCACAATCCACCATTTACTTATACCTTTCAAATCTTCTCTTAATTTTTGCTTCAACTTTTTACTATTCCCTTGGACGTTGGATGTTCGATGTTTGAGGTTTGAGGTTTGAGGTTTAAATCGTTTCCCCGCAGTGACCGCACCCATACAAAGTCATTTTAGCAGAATATTTTAAATCTCTGTGATCTCGGAGCCTGCCCTCGACCGCAATCGGGGGTGTTCTCGGCTTGCCCTGTATGATTTCTTTAAAAGTTTGCAGATACCAACACGAGTGTTGCCAGTTTTCCAAAGGATATTAAAATTACGATTCGGAGAAGAAATCATACCGGGGTGGTGAAATAATTCGTGTAGGCTTGTCCGCCTAAGGCGGATTCGCGTTAATTTTTTTCCGCCTATGGCGGATGTGGTTAATTAAAATATAATCTGTGTTCATCTGTGGCTAACATCCTTAGAAGAAATCATACCGGGCGAGGCTAAAAAAATATCTCTGTGGTTTCGGAGCCTGCACTGACCTTGCCGAACCAAGTCGAATGGTTCATTCTTCAATCTTCAATTAAAATTTCCTGTCCCCATTCCCTGAACCCTATACCCTAAATTATTCCCGTGCAAGTTTTTACTTTTCAGCCACTTTCCAGTACCTTTTCTCGAACTTTTTTTCGCTTTTTTCTTACTTTTTCACGCTCAAAACTGTCACTTTTTGGTAAAAAATGCAAATCCCGCGCAAGTAATAACTTGCGCGAAATTATAAGTAATTTATTTACAGATGCTTACGCCAATTTCCGCTCATTTTGACTCGACTTGCGCAAAGTTGTAAGTGGTTTTGCTATATCGACTTAGCGCCAAATCCCCTCTCATCCCCCCAACTTGCGCAACGTTAGTGAAATCCTGTGGACGCAGTTTTACATTTTAAATTTTAATTTTTAAGTTTCCGAACTACCAGTCCATCTGCATTTGCTCGACAATTCTTACAGCAAGTTTGTTGGCAGCTACTAAGGTCGCATTTTCAAAGCTCTGCTGCTGAAATGCCGAGTATCCCCACGTCGCAGATGCGTTGGAATTCTCAACAATATATTGTCCTGTTTTCAGATTTTTCCAGCTAAACTGTGCGATTACTTCCGCCTGGCTTTCAAGCGGCCTTCCCGTCTCCCTTTCAAGCGTCAGTACCGAACTATCTTCTCCCACGATTTTTCCGCTCAATACAGTATCGGCCCTGCTCCGGTCGGATACTATTTTATATGGTGTTTCTGATTCGATTCGCTTTGCGACCGCATCCGTCAGGCTATATTCGAGGTCTCTGTAGAAGGTGGTATTATCGAACATTTCCACGTAAACGGTTCTGATTTTCTCATCGTATAACGACTGATTGGTATATCCGCTGCATCCCGCGAAAAGATGAATAAGCGCCAGAGAACACATCGCGCAGAATATATAATTCTGAGTTCTGAGTTCTGTGTTCTGAGTTCTAATCATAGGAACAATCCTTTCCAGTTAAATTTTTTCTTCTTGGGTACTTGCGAATCGACTAACAGCTTTTTGATCTGCGGCAGTTTTTCCTGTGCCTTTTGCGCTGATACTGTATCCGGCCACTGGTCTATGATTTTCTGGTAATAAATATCAGCCGCCGCGTAGCTTTCAGTTTTCGCGTAATAGTCGGCCGTCAGCAATTCCTTTTCCGCAAGCCTGCTTTCAAGCTCTTCCACCTTATCAGTCAGCCCGAACTGCTGAGCCGATTCTGGGTATCTTTCGGCATATTCTGAATAATAGCTCTTTGAGCTTTCGAGCACTTTGCCGTCGAACTTCGGCCCTTTATAATCCTGTTCGAGGCTCCTTGCCATTCCGAGCAGCGATTCCTTGCCTGTTTCTCCGGTCGGCCAGCGGTTTTGATAATCCGCCCACGCCAGGTACGCTTCATCGTAAGCGCCTCTTTTCTCTCTTGAGCGGGCAAGCGTTTCTATAGCCTTTTTCGCGATTGGCGCATCGCCTGCAATATCGGCGATTTTCGTCATTATTTCCGTGCCTTCTTCGTAGGCGTGGAGTTTGAAAATCCCGAGTACCGTTCTTTTTTGACCGTGCAGAAATGCCGAACCGATTTGATATTCTCTTTCAAGCGCCGCCTGTCTGAGCGAGCTTTCCGGGTATTTTTCGAGCAGGTCGCTGTAAGCTGCTGCCGCCTTTGCGTATTTTCTTTTTGCGTAAAATAGTTCAGCCTTTACATAAGCATCATAATCAGGCCCTGAGATTTGGGGATAATTTTTCTTTAGGTTTGCGTATGCTTTTTTTGCTTTGCCGTGGTTGCCTGATGAGGCGAATTGTTTTGCCTCAGATGCGGCCGACCCGAATGAATCATCCGTCAATTGACTTCCGATGGCGTTGGCATCGGCGACTTTTTGCCAATGCTGGTCGCTTCCAAGCCTCCATGTCTCGCAAATGCCGACTACGGTAAGACTCAATACCGTCAAAACAATAACTACTTTTTTCTCCATAATTTACGCTCCGATCCGTTCGCAGAACATTATATACAATTCATTCGGCCATGCAAATCTCAAAAATTCAATTTATTTTCAGATGCGCATAAAAAAACCCGGGATTTTAAAGCATCCCGGGTTGGGTTTTTTAGTTATTAGGCTCGTTTTTATCGGGCCTTACCGGCATAACCGGCCTTTGAGGCGGCAGCATGAAATTATCTTCCGGGTTGGTGAATTTCACATCTGCTTCTTTCTTGATTTTATCTATATAGCTCATGACGATGCCTTCTTTCTGCTGGTTGGTCAGGTGCTGGATAATCCTATCCTTTGCCTGTTCGAAGCTGGTGGTGTTAGCATCGGTATGGCTGATAAGTTTGATGATATGGAATCCGAATTCCGTTTCAACCACATCGCTGACTTCGTTTGGTTCAAGCGCGTAAGCTGCCTTTTCGAATGCCGGAACAAACGAGCCCTTTGGTTTTTCGCCCAGGTCGCCGCCCTCTTTACCTGATGGGCAGTCGGAATATTGCTTGGCCAGTTCTTCGAAATTTGCCCCTTCCTTAATTTGCGCAAGTATTTCTTCGGCCTTTGCCTTCGCCGCCGCCTTTGCCTCATTTGGGTCATTGGAATCTTTTGGAGTTATAAGGATATGTTTGGCGTGGATTTTTTCAGGTTCCTTGAAGCTTTCCATATTCTGGTTATAGAAATCCCTTGCCTGCTGCTCATTAGGTTCCTGAATTTTGCCGGCAAATTCCCCTTCCATAAGTTTTTCGAACATCAATTTCTTGCGCACATTTTGCTCAAACTCGCTATAGCTTGTCCCATAAGCTTTCAATAACGATTTGAATTCATCCAGCGTAAGATTCTGCTGTTTCATTTGCTCCTGGATTTTATCATTCACATCGGCCTGGCTGACAGTGATGTTTTGGGCCTTTTCTTTTTGGCTGAGAATTTCCTCGATTACAAGCTGCTCGATGAGACGTTTTCTCATTTGCTGGCGATACTGATCTTTCATATTCGGGGGAATTCTGTTTGCGAGCTGTTCCATTCTTTTATCAAGAATTTGGTTTATCTGGCCTTCGGTAATTTCGGTGCCGTTAACTACAACCGCAACAGCATTTTGATCAGGCTGATTTGCCTCAGCAGGCTCATTAACTTCCGGAGCTGGAGCGGGAGTCGGCTCAATTGGAGTCGGCTCTGGAGCAGGAACTGGCTCCGGAGCGGGAGTCGGCTCAGGCGCAGGTGTAGGCTCAGGCGCAGGAGCAGGAGCAGGAGCAGGAGCAGGTGCAGGTTCAGGAGTTGGAGCTGGCGTGTTTTGTTCTTCCAATACTTGTGTTTCAGCATCCGGTGCTTTTTCTTGTGCTTTATTCGCAGCGGCCTGAGACATATTCGCTATCAAAAAAACTGCGATTATCGTTAATAAGACATTTCTTAAATTAATCATATATTTCCTTTCTCAAAAGTTCGGTTTCATAAACAGGATAGTATAGCTTCAATAGCAACAAAATAAAAGATAAAAGCAGGAATATTTCAGGATTATAACTACTTGACAATACTGCCCTTAACATTTATTATAACGCAACTAAGCAAAATCCTTAAGGAGTTATAATGGTAAACATCATATTGCAAACAAATATTCCCGGTACGCAGGCTAAACACGGAAAAGTCAGAGATATTTACGACCTTGGCGATAAACTGCTTATCGTCGCTTCTGACAGAATAAGCGCTTTTGATGTTATAATGTCTAATGGAATTCCATATAAGGGTATTGTTCTTACGCAAATATCAAAATTCTGGTTCGAGTTCCTTGCCGATACGGTTGAGAATCATTTGATCAGCGACGATGTAAAGGATTTTCCAAAACCATTTTGCGATCATTCCGAACAGCTTGCCGGCAGAAGTATGCTTGTAAAGACAACGAAAGTGCTTCCCGTGGAATGCGTAGTTCGCGGTTACCTTGCCGGTTCGGGCTGGAAAGAATATCAGCAGAATCAGACCGTTTGCGGCCATAAACTTCCGGCAGGATTGAAACAATGTTCGAAACTTTCCGAGCCGATCTTTACTCCCGCGACAAAAGAAGAGCTTGGCGCTCATGACGAAAATATAGATTTTGACAAATGCGTAAAAATTATAGGCGAAAAGAACGCCAACTACGTACGAGAGAAAAGTATCGAGATATTTAAGAAAGCCTCTGTTTATGCCGAGTCGAAAGGCATCATCCTTGCCGATACGAAATTCGAATGGGGCGTTGTCAATGATCGAATAATTTTAATCGACGAAGTATTGACACCGGATTCTTCGAGGTTCTGGCCGGCAGATAAATATCAGGCGGGCAGAGACCAGGAAAGTTATGACAAGCAGTTTGTCAGAAATTATCTGGAGAGCATTAATTTCGATAAATCAGGAAAAGGAATCGAGCTGCCTGATGATGTACGTGAAAAAACAAGCGCAAAATATATCGAAGCTTATGAGCAGCTTACGGGCAGGAAATTTGCTTTTAAGAGTTAGTAATGCCTAAAAAAACTTACGGATACTCTAATTTCTGGATTAGTATCTGTTTGGCAGCAGCAGTTTTAGCCATCTACTGGCCTGTTTATAAATTCGATTTTATCAGGCACTATGACGATGGCGCTTATGTCGTAAATAACAGGCATATTCAAACCGGCGTTAATTTCAAAACTTTCGCATGGGCTTTTACCTCCGGACGGGCAAGCAACTGGCATCCGCTGACGTGGATTTCGCATACAATTGATTACCAGCTTTTTGGAAAATGGCCGGGAGGTCATCATTTAGTTAATGTTCTGTTTCACTTTGCGAATACAATTCTTCTGTTTTATTTGCTGAAGAAAACCACATCAACATTATGGCCGAGCTTTTTTGTTGCTGCTGCTTTTGCCGTTCATCCGCTCCATGTAGAATCAGTTGCATTTATTGCTGAACGCAAGGATGTGCTGAGTACGCTCTTTTGGTTTTTGACAATGATTGCGTATGTCAATTATACCGATATGATAAAAATAAAAAAAAATGCTGAAATTGTCATTGCGAGGCAGTTAACCCCCGCGCAGGCGGGGGAAGCAATCTCAAACCTGAAATGGTATGCTTTCTCATTAGCATTCTTTATCTTCGGGCTGATGTCGAAGCCCATGCTTGTTACAGTGCCGTTTGTTCTGCTTCTTATTGATTACTGGCCTCTGGAGAGAAAATATTCCAAGAAATTAATATTTGAAAAGATTCCATTTTTTATTTTGGCCGCAGCTTCCTGCGTAATTACTTATATGGTTCAGCAGCACGGCGGAGCGATGGAAACAGGCGAATCATTCGGCTTAGGTGTAAAAATTTCTAATGCCGCCTTCTCTTATACAACATACATTCTAAAAATGTTTTATCCTGCCGGATTGGCGGTCTTATATCCTCATCCGGGCAATATAAACATTTTAAAAGCGGTATTATCTATCATATTATTAATGATGATTTCTGTATTACTAATTTATTTTTCAAGAAAACATAAATTCTTCGGTGCCGGGTGGCTTTGGTTTTTGGGAACACTTGTGCCCGTAATCGGAATTGTGCAGGTTGGCCCGCAGGCAATGGCAGACAGATATACTTACGTGCCTTATGTCGGGCTTTTTATTATCCTCGCTTTCAGCGCGAAAGAATTTTTATCGAAGCAGAACCGAATTTGTGTTTCGATTATTTTGTTAGTGATATGGGGCTTCATCGCCTCTGCGCAGGTAAGCTGCTGGCAAAACGATGAAACTTTGTATGTCAATACTTTGCGAAATACAGAGAACAATCATATTATTTTGGGAAATTATGTAAATTACTTAATCGATAATAACAGGATTGATGAAGCTATTGCAAAATCTCAGGAACTGCTGAAAATAAAACCCGATTCTTACCAGGCATATTGCAATTATGGCGCGGTTTTACTACAGACCGGCAAAATAGACGAGGCCGCAAAGCAATTTAAACTTGCGCTCAAGTACAAGCCGGACCTTGCGCAGGCGTATTTTAATCTTGCCCTTGTATCGAGACATAAAGGCAGGCTCGAAGAGGCGGTTCAATATTATAATGATGCGATCAGGGCAAAACCCGATTATATTGACGCTTATATTTGCCTGGGTTTGGCTCTCAATGAAATGAACAAAAAAGACGACGCGATCAAAATATTCAGAACAGGATTGCAAATCGCACCTGATAATTCGATTTTGAACAAAGAACTGAAAGCAGCGTTGCAAAAACATGAAACAAAATAAAAAAACAATCCTGCTGCTGGTTCTGCTTATCGCTTCAATCATAGCGGTGTATTGGCCGGTCTATAAATATGATTTCGTAAAATATGATGATGATGTCTATGTAACGGACAATAAAAATATTCAGAAGGGTTTTGCTCTCGATAAAATCAAGTGGGCGTTTACTTCCGGTTACGCCAGTAACTGGCACCCGATAACATGGCTTTCTCATACTCTGGATTATCAGTTGTTTAAAGATTGGGCGGGCGGACATCATTTAATTAATATTTTGTTTCACATCGCCAATACTATTCTTCTATTTTATTTTTTTAAAAAAACAACTTCCGCTTTATGGCCGAGCTTTTTTGTCGCTGCCGCTTTTGCAGTTCATCCGCTGCACGTGGAGTCGGCTGCGTGGATTGCGGAAAGAAAAGATGTGCTTAGCACATTTTTCTGGATTTTGACAATAATTGCGTATGTCATATATACCGATACGATAAAAATTAACAAGAATACTAAAATTGTCATTGCGAGGAGCCACAGCGACGAAGCAATCTCAAACCTGAAATGGTATGTTTTCTCATTAACATTCTTCATTCTCGGTCTTATGACCAAACCGATGCTTGTTACGCTGCCATTTGTTTTGCTATTGATTGATTATTGGCCTCTTGAAAGAAAAATTTCAAGACGTTTATTTTTTGAAAAAATTCCGTTCTTTGTTTTCTCCGCGGTATCCTGCGTTATCACTTATATCGTTCAGCACCAAAGCGGAGCGATAACTAAAATCGAAGCTTATGGATTGAAGTTAAGAATTGCCAATATCGTCGTTTCTTACGGCGAATATATCTGGAAGATGATTTGGCCGATGAATCTCGCCTGTTTGTACCCTTTCCCGGCAGAAGGATTGCCCGCATCAAAAATTATATTCAGCGGAATTGCACTTTTATTAATTTCGGTTTTCATTTTTATTTTCGCCCGCAAATACAAGTTCGCTGTTTTCGGCTGGCTCTGGTATCTGGGGACCCTGGTTCCTGTAATCGGTTTTGTTCAGGTCGGAGCGCACGCGATTGCGGACAGGTATACTTATATTCCCTTAACGGGATTATTTATCATTATAGCATTCGGCTTTAAAGAATTAATCGCACGCAGGCGGTATAAGGTTCTGCTTGTTCCGGCGGCGGGAATTTTAATTTTCTGGTTTTCGGTTTCTTTGCAGCAGGTTAAATACTGGAAGGACAGTTTAACGCTTTTTGCGCATACGCTCGATGTTACGAAAACGAATTTTATCATCCTCGCAAACTATGCCGCATGTTTAAATGACGCAGGCAAATACGATGAGGCAATCGAATATTCTAAAAAATTAATAGAAGTCAAACCCGAGTCGCCCGAAATACGCAATGATTACGGATGCGGGCTGATGAACGCAGGCAGATATAAAGAAGCAATCGAACAGTTCCAGCTCGCCCTGAAATACAAACCGCAGTTTCCACAGGCATTTTACAATCTCGGCAATTCCCTGAAAAAAACGAATGATTATGAGCAGGCGGCTGACTGTTATCGGCAGGCAATTAATTTAAAAACCGATTATACAGATGCTTATGTGAATCTCGCTTTTACATTATTTGAGCTGCAAAAATATCAGGAGTCGCTGGAAATTTGCGATAAGGTTCTCGGATTCGAGCCGGGGAATGTGTTTGCTCACGGCTACCGCGCAATGTCGCTTGCGGGTCAGGGCAAACTCGCTGAAGCAATAGAAGAGATTCGGTATGTTTTGAAGTTTCGTCCGAATGATGTTGAAATGCACAGGAATTTGGGTATCCTGCTGGAAAGGAACGGTCAAAATGCCGAAGCAGTCAAAGCGTACAAAGAAGCTTTGCGAATTGACCCGGATGATAAAAACTCGAAATTGCTCCTTGAAGCAGTTATGAAAAAATAAAGTAGTCTTTTCAGAACGTAGTAGGGGCAGACCTATGTGTCTGCCCTGGGCGAACACGCAGGTTCGCCCCTACATAAATAAAAAAAAATGAAAATTAAAAAAAATATTGTTCTTATCGGTATGCCCGCTGTAGGCAAAAGCACAATCGGCGTTTTGCTTGCAAAGAGGCTCGGCAGATATTTTCTCGATACCGATGTTTACATTCAGGCAGTCGTCGGCAGAACTCTTCAGCAAATCATCAATGAAGATGGTTTGGAAAAATTTTGTAAATTTGAGGAAGAGCATATCTGCTGCATCGATAAAACGGATTGTGTTATCGCAACCGGCGGAAGCGCAGTTTACAGCGACGCGGCCATGAATCATTTAAAAGCAACCGGAATTATCGTTTATCTCGACCTGCCGCTTGAGATGATTAAAAAACGTTTGACAGATTTAAATATTAGAGGTGTTGTGATGAGCAGGGGACAGACGCTCGACGATTTATATAAAAAACGATCACCTCTTTATGAAAAATGGGCAGAAGTGACAATAGATTGCCTGTACTTAAGCCATGAACAAACTGTAGATAAAATCATCAAAGAGATAAATTTATAACTCAAACTACCAATTCAGCGATTGAGATTGCCGCGGCTGTCTGCGGACAGCCTCGCAATGACAGATAAACGCAATGTTGTCATTGCGAGGACCCCTTAGGGGGACGAAGCAATCTCAAATTATGAAATATGAACAGTGTTCTCATTTGCTCAACAGCAAGTTATGTAAATATTTTCTAAAATCGTCAGGTGTTTATAACTTCCAGGCTTTAGCGAAAGCTTTGAAGCTTCTATCGTAAGTTTTCTCAACGTCCTTCGGGAAACAGCAGCCGGGCAGTTGTTTCGACGCGAGGTGATATTGCAGGCACTGACAGCAGATCCCTTTATTATCGCAGCCCGGGTATGAACAGGTGCAGAAATCCATATTCTCATTCTTCTTGCATTCCATTTTTTAACTCCAATCTGAACAAAGTAATACTCAACGGTAAAATTTCAAGCGAATCGATTATACCAGAAATCTTTTTTTCCGCAATTTTAACTACAGGCGCTTTGTCGGGGTCGTTAAATGCCATGGGGTCATCATGGCTGATTGTCCATACTTTTCCTTTGTCACGCAATTTTAGATTTTTTACTATGATTGGAAGCGTACTGCTTTCATTCGCTGGATTAACAATTGCAATAGTCAGAAATTTTCGATCCTTCGTCAAGGCCGCTGCAACATCAAGCGGCGCAGCGTTATCGGTTATCTCAATCGGCAACTCGCCGAATTGTTTTCGATAAAGTTTCAACACAAGCCCTGTGGTCTCAAAAGCGGCGGCGGTTTTGTTTGTTTTTATCGCGCCGATAACGTTCACAGTCTGTGCATAATTTGCCATCGTGATTATATCAGTGTTCCGAAACATTTCGTGAAGTCCTGCCGCTATACCGAGAGCGTCTTTGAGATAATAACGAGTGCCGAGTTCGCCGAAAATATGTTCGCCGTACCAGTAATTCCATTCATCAATCGCTATTCGTATATCTTTGTCTTTTAGCGAATCGATTGATTTACGATACTCGCGATGTGCAGCAACTTTATTTGCAACCGCCTGCGGAACTTGCTGAACGTGTTCAAGCAAATTTTCCTTTTCTTTGCAGTAGAAGTGTTCGCTGATGAGATCCATATTTTCAGAACAATTTTTCAGCATACCCTCTGACCACGGCCCGGCATCGCCAACCGCAATGCACTTAATCGACGGGTCAACTTCCTCCATGGTAGTGACGAACCAGTTATGCTTGTGAATATATTGTTCGAGCGACATGTGGCCTAATTGCCAGTTGCCGTACATTTCGTTGCCGATTCCCCACCATTTAACGTTGTGTTTCTTTTTGATGTTGATGTATCGTACTTCATCCGCTGCGCTGTGAGCGTCGCCGAAACCGGTATTAACAACAATCAACGGCTCGGCCTTGACCTCTTTACAGAAAGCAATAAATTCATCAATGCCGAAATCATTATGCTCGATGCCTTTCCATGCGGGGTTTTTCCTCGGCTCGCGTTTATCTATCGGCCCTATACCGTCGCGCCAGTCGTAGCCGCTCACAAAATTTCCGCCGGGCCAGCGATAAATCGGCGCATTTAATTCCTTGAGCAGTTTCAGCGTATCGGCTCTCATGCCTTTGATGTTGTCGGCAGGCATAAATGAAACCGCCCCGATTGTAAATTCATCTTTGCCCGCAATTTCAATTTTGCCGTTATCCGCGTTGCCGCCTGAAATAAATTTGAATGGATATGATTCAAAGCCGCCGCCTGATTTGATTTTAATTTTTATCGAGTGTCTGCTGTCATCCCAGATCAAACTTAAGTTCAAAGTAGTTCTCTTTTTCGCAGCGACGATGATTTTGCCAACATATTTTTTTCCTTCGACAAGTCCAAGGCCTCCCTGCTCGATGCCGCCGGATTTTATTACAGGCGAATGTTTGCCGACATAAGGATCGGAGCGATTCATTTTCAGCGAGCTCTTTCGACCGATATTCTTCCACGGCGATTCGGCCGCCCCCGGCTCATAGAAAAATTTCCTGTCTTCGAGCATCTCCGCCCATATTCCGCCGTAAATGCATCTGCCCATCTGTTCGATAAACTGGCCGTAGATATATTTTGAGATCGGCGCTTTTGTTTTTTCTGCGTCAATAGTCAATTCGATTTTATTATTCGTCATCGGCCGGGCTCCTTTCAGTTCTGATGAATGAATAAAAAAAACTATCAGGCAAAATGCAATTCTATAATATCTTTGTCGCATAGTATATGAGTCTTATGCACGTTTTGACCATCATGCACATTCCTACCCCAGCATCGGGCAGTTTTCAATTTTTCCGCAAGCTCCCTGTGTATCGATATGGCCAAATCCGCCACTGTAGCGCCTTTATGCAGCACAAAAGGCTCTTTCATATCCGCAGGCTCTCCCGGCTTTTTCGCGTACACCCTGACAATTTCAAGCAGCCTGAAAATCGCGGTGAGCATTATTTCAAGACTATCCGAATCATCGGCACATATCGGAACAATTTCAAAAGGCTTCGCAAGCAGCTTTTTCAATTCGTCTATTTGTTCCGTTGTCGATAAGTCAGCTTTGGTCGCAATGACAAAACATTTTTTGCCTAAGGGATTGTTCTCATCAGCAATTAATCTTTTTTCCTCAAGAAAATTAAGGCAAATCTTTACCTGCTCGGCAATGTCGCCGCTTAAATCGATGCAGATTCCAATCAAATCGCAATTTCGATAAGCATTTACTATCCCCGCGGGTGCAAACTCTACTGTTATCGGCGGCATATCGACAATTTCAATTTTTATATCTTCGAATTGTGCCACCCCCGGGATTGGTGCGTTAGTTGTAAAGGGAAAATCCGCGACCTGAGTTTTAGCATTGGTGATAGATGAAACAATCGCGCTTTTGCCGCTGTTAGGCAGACCTAATAATACGACCTGACCCGCTCCTGCTTTTGGAATGTGAAATATATCGAAACCGTGCTGCAAGCCTTTTTTCTTTTTTTCCGCCGATTCTTTGAGTGCACTTAATTTTTTTCGCATATCGGCACGCATATGTTCTGTGCCTTTATGCTTGGGGATTACGCGCATCATCTCTTCAAGCGCTAATATTTTCTCCTCGTCAGTGGCCGCCTGCTTGAACCACTTCTCTGCCTTAAAATAATCTGGTGTCAGATTAGCTGGCATTATTCGTCATCCAAATAGTAAAATCCGAAATACGAAAAACGAAATCCGAAACAAATTATAAATTCGAATATACTAATGTTCAAAACTTATTCGCTTTTGTGCATTATTGAACCAAAAATATTCATAAGTTCTGTTGCTTCCTGTATCAATTCGACTCGTTCCTGCTCGAGCTTTGGTTCATTATTAATATCCACAAGTTTCAGCCAATAACGGCTTTCTTTTGATTCCTTTCGGCTAATTTTGATACGGAATACAAAATCTTTTTTGCTGAAAGCCTCATTTGCTTCAATATAATTTGCTCCGACAGAGCCTGACGCATTAACTAATTGCACGGAATCTTCAATGTTTGCAATCGTTTTTGGCAACTTCTTAACGAATTCTCTTACTTGTTTGGCAAATTGAAAAGTCCGCTCTTCAAGATCATATTGTTTATATTCTCTATTTTATGCCATATCGCCTCAATGCCTTGAGTACGAAGTTTCTAACATTCGAATTTTTTTATTCGTATTTGTTTCGTATTTAGTAATTCGATATTCGGATTTTAAGATTATTTATTTGGCTACTTCAGTTGCAACCAAATCGCCGACCTGCGAAGTTGAATAACCCATCTTGCCCGCGGCCAT
>JAKJEQ010000011.1:14306-25640 GCA_022705345.1 Planctomycetota bacterium
GAATCGAACTGCTGCATCGATTTTCTTTGCCGCCGCTTCTTCGCCAAGGGTTTCGAGCATCATTTGGCCTGCGCAAATTGCGGCAAGAGGATTGATAACGCCCTGGCCGGTGTATTTCGGTGCGCTTCCGCCGATTGGCTCGAACATTGAAACGCCTGTCGGATTAATATTTCCGCCTGCGGCAATACCCATTCCGCCCTGTGTTATAGCGCCAAGGTCGGTGATAATATCGCCGAACAAATTTCCTGTAACAAGAACATCGAACCATTCCGGACTCTTTACCATCCACATACAAGTCGCGTCAACGTGATAATAATCTCTGCGAATGTCAGGATATTCTTTCTGGCCCATTTCATGGAATGCTCTTTCCCAAAGGTCATAAACAAATGTAAGAACATTTGTTTTGCCGACAAGGCCGAGTGTATTTTCTTTACCGACTCCTCGAGCTTTCTTGCCGTGCTTTTTGGCGTATTCAAAAGCGTATTTCAAGCATCTGTCAACCTGGAACCTGTTATAAACCATTGATTGAACTGCTACTTCGTTTGGAGTTCCCTTAAGTGTGATGCCGCCGGTGCCGGTATACGCATCGCCTGAATTTTCACGAACAACCACATAATCGATTTCTTTTGGTCCCTTGTCTTTCAGCGGACATTCAACGCCGGGATACAACCTGACAGGCCGAAGATTTATATATTGATCAAGAGCAAAACGTGCTTTGAGTAAAATGCCTTTTTCAAGAATGCCCGGTTTTACATCCGGATGACCGATAGCGCCAAGCAGGATCGCGTCGAATTTGCGAAATTCCTCAATTGCGCTGTCCGGCAATGTCTCGCCTGTTTTCATATATCTTTCTCCGCCGAAATCGAAATCGGTGAGATCGAGTTTAAAATTGAACTTCGCGGCCGCTGCCTTCAAAACCTTTACCGCTTCAACCGTTACTTCCGGCCCTGTGCCGTCGCCGCCCATTACAGCTATATTATACGTCTTCATTTGTTCCTTTCTTAATATAATAATTTTAACCGCGGATTACGCGGATTTTCACTGATTATAAAAAATAAAATTAATTTTTTTGTTGAAGTATAAATCTCTTGTACTTCAATGATTGTTCACCAAAATTTATCAACAAACCTACTTCAATGCCAGTCGCTTTCATATAGTTCAATATTTGGGCTTCTTCTATATTTGAAATATTCTTCAAAGCTTTAAGTTCAACTAAAACTTTATTTCCAACTAACAAATCACATATAAATTGCTTTGCAAACAATCCTTTATAAAGAATATTAATACCCTTCTGTCTTTTATAAGGTATTTTACGTAAATTTAATTCAATTGCCAACGCTTCTTCGTATACATTCTCGAGAAATCCAAAGCCGAGTATTTTATGTACTTCCATGGCTGATCCAATAATTTCATGCGTTAATTCATTATGTAATAAATTTGTTTCAGCCATTTTTAAAATCCGCGCAAATCCGCGTTAATCCGCGGTTCTTTTTTGTATATGCTCCAGCAATCCGCCGTCGTTGATAATCTCAATAGCGAAATCAGGCAGCGGCTTAAATTTGATTTCTTTATTCTGCGTTTTATTATTTATCACGCCTTTTTTATAATCAACTTCGATTTCATCGCCATCGTTGATTACTTCCGTTGCGTTTGCAAGTTCGATCGGATAAAAACCGCAGTTGATGCAGTTGCGATAGAAAATGCGTGCAAAATTCTTTGCGATAACAGCGCCGACCTTTGCGCCCTGAAGGGCCCAGACCGCGTGTTCCCTCGAAGAGCCGCAGCCGAAATCGTCGCCCGCGACGATGCAGTCACCCGGCTTGCATTTCTTTACAAAATTCGTATCAAGGTCTTCCATACAATGCGCCGCCAATTCAGCCATATTGTCTGTATTCAGATACCTTGCCGGAATAATTTCATCCGTATTAATGTGGTCTCTTTTATATACATGTGCTTTTGCCATAAAAACTCCTTTTAGGGTTTAGGGTATAGGGTTTAGGGGATAGAACTGTACCCTATACCCTGTCCCCTGTACCCTTTATAAATATTTTCTCGGATCTACTAACTTGCCTTCAATTGCACTTGCCGCCGCTGTTGCCGGGCTTGCCAGATATACTTCGCTCTTCGGGCTTCCCATTCTGCCGACAAAGTTGCGGTTGGTTGTGCTGACGCATTTTTCGCCCGCAGCCAGAATTCCCATAAATCCGCCCAGGCACGCTCCGCAAGTCGGCGCGCTGATTACGCAATCAGCTTCATAGAACACATCGAACAGGCCTTCATCTTTCGCCTGTTTCCAAATCACCGGCGTTGCAGGAACGATGATCGTTCGTATCGCGACTTTCTTGCCGCGCAAAATTTCAGCGGCAATTCGCAAATCTTCAATTCGGCCATTGGTGCAGCTTCCGATATAAGCCTGATCCATTTTGATTCCTGCGCATTTGCTTATCGGCTGGCCGCCGCTCGGCAGATGTGGCAGAGCGACTATCGGCTCGAGCTTCGAGCAATCGATTTCGATTGTCTGTTCATATTTCGCGTCTTTGTCCGATTCGTAAACTTTATATTCCTTTTTATCTTTCAGATGCTCATCAAGATATTTTTTCGTAATTTCATCGAAACCGATAATGCCGTTTTTGCCGCCTGCTTCGATTGCCATATTCGTGATGGTCATTCGAGCTTCCATCGACATCTCTTTAAGAGCAGGCCCGACAAATTCCATCGCTTTATATAGTGCGCCGTCAGTTCCGATTTTTGCAATGACCGCCAAAATTACGTCCTTACTGTAAACGCCTTTGCCAAGTTTGCCGTTAAGAACGAATTTTATGGATTCAGGAACTCTAAACCAAAGCGTTCCCGTCGCGATAGCCGCCGCCAGATCGGTCGAGCCGATACCAGTCGAAAATGCCGCCAAAGCGCCATAAGTACATGTATGACTATCACCGCCGACGATAACTTCGCCCGGCCTGATATGTCCCTGCTCAGGAAGCAGCGCATGGCAAACGCCCGCCTTACCAAGCGGATAATAATACCTTATGCCTTTTTCTCGTGCCCATGTATCGAGTCTTTTGTGAAGCTCAGCGCTTTTGATGTCTTTGGCCGGCTGGAAATGGTCAGGCGTTACGACAATTTTTTCTTTGTCGAAAACTTTGTCGATTCCTTTTTCCTTGAGCATCGATATCGCCGCCGGTGTCGTTACATCGTGGCACATTATACAGTCGACTTTCGCGTCGATCAAATCGCCCGGTTCTACTTTGCTTTTACCTGCCGCCGCGGCAAGTATCTTTTCTGTTATTGTCATTCCCATTAATAACTCCTTTAGGGTATAGGGTTCAGGGGACAGGGTATAGTACGAATCTGTCCCGTTTTAATTGCATTGTATCGGATTCATTATGCGGTAAGACATACCGCCGACTTCTTTTACTAAACCATCAATAATATCGTTTCTTTTTGCATATCCCAAATCAATTGAAAGCATATATTGAGTTTCAAGTTCCAACAGGGAGCCGTAAGCCATTGACAAAAACCTGTGATAATCAGTCTTGCTTTTTCTGCCGTAACCTTCCGCAATATTTGAGGGAATTGATATAGCAGCCCTTCTAATCTGCTGGACTAATCCATAAGTTTCGGTTTTTGGAAAATTAACGGTAAATTTATAAATTTCCAGAACAAGCTTATATGCTTTTTGCCAAACTATAAGTTCTCTATAACTTTTCAATTTTTTAGTATCCATATTTTAATCCTTAACTCTCATCGTTTTATTCAACTCTTATTACTATACCCTAAACCCTGTCCCCTATACCCTATTTCTTCGAAACCATTCTATTTATCGCATCGACATACGCCTTCGCCGATGCTTCGATAATATCCGTTGAAACGCCTCTGCCGGTGAATCTTATGCCGTCCTTATCGATTACTTTTACAGTCGCTTCGCCGAGCGCTTCTTTTCCGCCGGTTACAGCTTTAATCGTATAAAGGTCAAGCTTCGGCGATTGTCCTGTCGCGATTCTTATTGCTTCATACGCAGCATCGACCGGCCCGTCGCCGCACGCCGCCGCAGTTACAGGAGCGTCTTTGCCGTTGACTTTCATTTTCACGCTCGCCGTGGGCAAAGTTCCCGTTCCGCTTGCAACGTGAAGATACTGAAGCTCGTAAACCTGCTCGGTTGTTCTTCGCTCATCGCCGACAAGAGCCGCGATATCTTCATCGAAGACTTCCGTCTTTTTGTCCGCGACATCCAGAAATCTCTGGTAAATAATCTCAAGCTCTGATTCAGATACTTCATACCCAAGCTCTGTCAATCTGTGTTTAAGGCCGTGCCTGCCTGTTCGAGCTGTCAGAACAACAGCGCTCTTCGGCTGGCCGACATCTTCAGGCTTCATAATTTCATAAGTCAGCGGATTCTTGAGGAACCCGTCAACGTGAATGCCGCTGCTGTGGGCGAAAGCATTCGCGCCGACAATCGCTTTATTTGCGGCAACAAAGATCCCGAGCATATCTGAAACCATTCTGCTGGTTTTGTAAAGTTCTTTGGCATTTATTTGCGTATCGACTTTAAAGAAATCCTTGCGAGTTCTTATCGCCATCACTGATTCTTCAAGCGAAGCATTTCCCGCTCTTTCGCCGACGCCGTTGATTGTGCATTCTATCTGTCTTGCTCCGTGCGCAACACCCGCCAGTGTATTGGCGACAGACATTCCCAAATCGTCATGACAGTGAACGCTGAAGATCGCCTTCTTTGAATTCGGCACATTGTTAATTATATCAGAGATCAATTTTCCAAACTGTTCCGGAATCGAATAGCCTGTCGTATCAGGAATATTTACCGTCGTAGCGCCGGCCGCGATAACCGCTTCGACAATTTTGAAAAGATAATCTCTGTCAGCTCTGCCGGAGTCTTCGCAATAAAATTCGACATCGTCGGTATATTGCTTAGCGCGTTTGACAGCCTTAACACCCATATCAATCGCTTTTGCTTTTTTCTCTTCGAGAGTTTTGCCGTACTTGTCATCCTTGAATTTGCTTGCGATATGAATATCGCTGATGCCAAGTCCGGTATGTATTCTTGACTTCTTGGCTTTTTTCAGAGCCGCGCCTGCCGAATCGATATCTTTCTCAACCGCTCTTGAAAGAGCGCATATAGTTGGCCCGCTGACTTCCTGCGAAATCAACTGCACCGCCTCGAAGTCCTGCGGCGAGGAAATCGGAAAGCCCGCTTCGATTACATCAACGCCAAGCCGAGCGAGCTGGGTCGCAAGTTCCAGCTTTTCCCTTACTCCAAGCCGGGTACCTGCCGCCTGTTCACCATCGCGAAGCGTCGTATCGAAAACTATAATTTTTTGTTCAGCAGACATATCATGTCTCCTTTATGTAATTGGTTAGCCGCAGTCGGAACGACGCGGATTCATTTCCACGAATGTGGAATGAAGATTATGCAATAAAATGCTTTAAATTTCAATAAACAATAAATATGGAAGATGGGAAAGATTTGTGTATGCGCCTATTGGCGCAAAATAAGAGCGAGCAGAATTGCTGCCGTCGAAACAAAGGCGATGTTTATTGTCTCTTTACTCATAGGACAATAATTATATAACCTATATTAATAGGATACAACAGAAAAAACTGATTTTTCAGTAAATCCCCCATCTTTCCTTGACTTTTGATACGTAACTATATAGTATGTTGCGGTTTTAACTTTAAATAAACCTATTATTTTCCATAAGTTAACACAGTTTATTAATTCTCTGTGTTCTCTGTGGCTATTTTATAAGGAACCCAAAAATGTCGAAAAATTTAGCTATCGTTGGCGTAACTGGCGCAGTAGGCCAGGAGTTCATTAAAATTCTTGAACAGAGAAATTTCCCTGTTAAATCTATAAAAATGCTCGCTTCAGCGAGATCGCTCGGCAAAACACAAAAGTTTAAGGGCAAGGACTATCCGGTCGAGGAATTGACCCAAAACTGCTTCAAAGGCGTTGATATCGCCCTCTTCAGCGCAGGCGCATCGCGCAGCAGAGAGTTTGCCGATGCCGCGGTAAAAGCAGGCGCAGTTGTCGTTGACAATTCAAGCGCTTTCAGAATGGTTCCTGAAATTCCGCTGGTTGTTCCGGAAGTCAACCCCGAAGACATAAAGAAACACAAAGGCATCATCGCCAACCCGAACTGCTCGACGATTATTGCCAACGTTCCGATTTGGCCGCTGCACAAAGCCAATCCTATCAAAAGGATGGTAGTCAGCACTTACCAGGCCGTCAGCGGCGCAGGCCAGGCCGGCATGACAGAGCTTTTCAATCAGACGAAAGAAATTCTTGAAGGCAAAAATCCAACAATGAACAAATTTAAATATCAAATTGCCTTCAACATCTTCAGCCACGACTCCGCTGTCGGCCCCAACGGCTACAACGAAGAAGAAATGAAGATGGTTAAAGAGACTCGCAAAATTTTCCATTGCGACGAGATCGCGATTACCTGTACTTGCGTTCGTATTCCGGTTCCGAGATGTCATTGCGAAAGCATCAACCTCGAATTCAAAGATTCGATTACACCGGATGAAGTCCGCAAGCTGCTCGAACACGCTCCCGGCGTTACAGTTCTTGACGATCAAAAGAACAATCGTTTCCCGATGCCTATTGATGCTGATGGCAACGACGATGTCTACGTCGGCCGAATCCGTCAGGATGAATCATTGCCGGATCATAAAGGTATCAACCTTTGGGTCTCCGGCGACCAGATTCGCAAAGGCGCAGCATTGAACGCAGTCCAAATCGCAGAAAAACTGTAAAAAAACAGGGGACAGGGTATAGGGTTTAGGGTATAGTTTCTGTGCCCTGTTCCCTGTACCCTATACCCTATGAAAAGAAATATAAAATTAACAATCCAATACGACGGCTCCGGCTACTCCGGCTGGCAAAAGCAGCCCGGCAGAAAGACCATCGAAGCCGAGCTGATGACCGCTCTCAAAAAGCTGCTTCACTGTGAAATTTTAGAGATCGAAGGCTCAAGCCGAACAGACGCGGGCGTCAGCGCTCTCGGCCAGGTCGCCAATGTGTTTGTCGATACGCCGATCCCCACTGACAGAATGGCAAAAGCCATAAGCAAATATCTTCCAAGAGAAATTGTTGTTACCGAAGCGGTCGATGTGCCGGATGATTTCAGCGCAATTAAGAATACCAAATCAAAAATGTATCGCTATTCAATCTACACCGGCAAGACCCGTCCTGTACTTGAAATAAATCGTTGCTGGCACAGGCCGGGCCAGCTCGTTATTGCGCCGATGCGCCAAGCTGCGGAAAAATTGATCGGCGAAAAGGATTTCAAATCTTTCGCTACCGCCGCCGATAAGAGAGCAAGTTCGATTCGTACAATATATAACTGCCGGATATCGCAGGAAAAAGAATGGATTTATATTGATGTCGAAGCAAATGGTTTTCTGTATAATATGGTAAGAAATATTGTCGGCACGCTGGTCGAAATCGGCCGCGGCAGATGGCAGCCGGAAATGATGGACAAGATTCTGCACGCCAAAAACCGAACCGCCGCCGGCCCAATCGCCCCGGCGCAGGGACTATGCCTTATGTGGATTAAATACTAAAAAATAATCTGTGAAACTTGTCTGCCTTAGGCGGATCAGCGTAATCAGCGATGAAAAAATTATGAAAATCGTTCACATTATAACTCGTTTGATTCTCGGCGGTGCGCAGGAGAACACACTAATCACCTGCAAGGAGCTTGCTGCGCGCGACCACGATGTAACTTTAATCACAGGCCCCGCTCTCGGCCCTGAAGGCGAGCTTTTCGAGCAAACTAAAAATCAAAAATATAAAACCATAGTTGTCAATTCACTCCGCCGCCAGATTAATCCAGTTTATGATATTCCAGCTTATTTTAAAATCAAAAAGCTTCTCAAAGAAATCAACCCCGACATCGTCCACACCCACTCCGCCAAAGCCGGAATCCTCGGCAGATATGCTGCGTATAATTTAAATCCTCGGCCCAAAATTATTCATGGCATTCACGGCCTTAGTTTTTATCCATATTTACGGCCTGCCGTTAATACATTTTATAAAGTTATCGAAAGAGCCGCCGCCAAGAAAACTGATGCCTTTATTTGCGTTGCCGATGCCATGACCGAAAAATCTCTCGCTGCCGGAATCGGCAGACCAGAGCAATTCACAACCGCGTATTCTGCGATTGAGGAAGAACAGTTTTTAAATCCAATCCCCCAAGAGCAGCTAAACGATTTCCGCAAAAAATATAATATTCCTCAAAACGCCGTTGTCCTCGTAACGATTGCGCGATTGTTCCATCTCAAAGGCCACGAATTTATAATCGAATCGGCAAAAAAATTAGCGGATAAATTTGATAACTGCATCTGGCTCTTTGTCGGCGATGGAATTTTAAAACAGGATCTCGAAAATAAAATCGCTATCTACGGCCTCAAAGAAAAATTCAGATTTACCGGCCTGCTACCCACCTCGCAAATGCCGCTCGTGATTCAAGCCTGCGATATTCTCGTTCATTGCTCATTGCGCGAAGGCCTGGCAAGAGTCCTCCCGCAGGCGATGCTTTGCGGCAAACCCGCCATTAGTTTCGATATCGACGGCGCAAAGGAAGTGGTCAATTCTGACACCGGCCGCCTTGTCGAACCTGTCAATGTAAAGCAATTGATCGAGGCATGTTCCGAACTGATTGCCGATGAGCAATTAAGGAAAAAACTTGGTGCAAACGGCAGGGAATTTGTTAAAGACAAATTCGCGCCAAAAACAATGGTCGATATTATTGAAAAAGTTTATTCAGAACTTTTGTTAGCCCCCTGATTTATTCAGGGGGTTTGTTGCCCACCTTTTATTAAAAGGAAAGTAAAATGAAAACCTATCGCAAAGAATTGTCCTTCAACACCCCAACCCGCCGGGCATACGTTAATATTACCGACCAAATTGAAGATTGCCTGCGAGAAAGCGGCATTCGCGAAGGCCTTTGCCTCGTAAATACCAACCAGATTTAGTTACTAATGCTTGTTGCCTTGCTCCGCCTCGTTCAGAATCAATAAAGCGTTCTTTCTCAGGTATTAAACCTTCCTCATCAATTAAATGTCCATGAATATCAAATTTCCATCCATTTTCATTCCATTCAATGTAAACTCCCATTCGTTTTCCATCTGACATTTTTCCGCTGAAAACTAATTTCAATAATGAGGTTTTTTCTTCATGCGTCATTTTTTCGTATGGTTTATTTGCTGCTACCCATTTGCTAACCTGTCCTGTTAAAAGATGTTTGCGCATTTTTGATGGCACTTTTTTTGCCATCTCAGCGATTTTGGAAGGAGTAGGATAGTTAGAAATATTATCATTCAATTGCTGAATATCAGCTATTGTTTTTGATTCTTTTTGATTGAGCCTTGCCAGCTCATTTTCAGCATTGTTTTCTGTTATTGTTCCACTTGAGATAAAACGCAAAATTTTATCTCGGCCTAATTTAATTTTACTTAATTCGTCTTCTAAAATTGTTATTCGTTTTTGAGCTTCCTTAATTTTTTCAAGGTTAGGGGTCGCTCGCTCAATGGCTGTTTGAACTGCTTTTGGATTACCGAAACATTCAAACAAGAAACGCGTCACAATATTTTCAATTTCATCGGCATTAATCCAAGTTTTATGTATTTTACATTTTCGCTTCCGCTTACTGTGGGCATGTCGATAATAACGATGTTCATTTTTATTAGTCTGACCAAACATTGTATAACCGCAATGCTTACAAAAAATCATTCGGCTGAAAAGATAAGTATTTTTTATTTTTCCATGTTCATAAGTCTTATTTGCTTCGGCTTTTTTCCTAATAGCTTTAATAATGTCATCCGACAATAAACGAGGTACTTTCATTTTTATTTTTTCAGAAATATTTAATTCCGGCGAATTAAATTCTAATGTCCAAGAATTTCCGCTTCTCAAATTTAAAATTTTATGTAAATTTGAATGATTCATTTTAAATTCTTCCGCCAAATCTGGAAGTTTTTCGCCAGCCAAATATCGATTGGCAATATTTTGTATTATAGTTTGTTTTTCTTTATCAACAATCCATTGTTCAGTTCGGTTGTCGAATGTTCTGCCAAAAGGAAGTTTTCCTCCGGTAGGGATGCCTCTGTTTGCTCGGTGAATGCGATTTAGGAGCGATTTACGTTTTTGATTACTTGCATAAAACTGACCCATAACAGCAGACATACCCAAATATAGACAATGTTCTGGGTTATATAAATCCCATTCCTTTGTTCCAACAAAAAATTTAATATTTAGTTCCTTGAAGAGACTAAGCCCTGTTGAAGATTTGCTATTATCTCTGCTCCATCTATCTGCATCAGTGACTATAACTGCATCAAACTTGTTTTTTTGAGCATCATTTAGCAGCCTGTCAATTTCTTTCTTTTCGTATCCTGGTGTAGCATGTTCTTGCCCTCCATACCATTCTACAATAACGCCGTCAAGGTGATGAACGGTTTTTTCAATTTCTGTTCTTTGAGTTAGTAGGGATTCCCCTTTTTTGTCTTGTTGTTCCGTGGAAACACGGCGAATAGCCGCAAATCTAAGCTTAGATGTATTATTCTTTTTAGGTTGTGACATTTTGTTATCCTTTCTATTCACGATTTCAATAATTTATAAATTATTAATAACGTTTAATTTTATACTCAATTAGCCTATATACAAGTAAAAATAGATTCTTTTTGTGGCGATTTGCATTTAAAATGGGGCCAGATTTGCATCGAATTGGGGGCCACTATGGTTAATAAAATAGCGTCATTTTTGACGCTGTCAATTCAATTTCTGGCTAATTCTACTCGTCCTTCTTCTTTTGTTCCTCCATGCTCGAATTTAATCTCCAGCTTTTTGTGATTATCTCTACCACATGAACATGATGTGTCAATCTATCCAGCAACGCACCGGCTAATCTCTCATCACCACCAAAGATCTGCGGCCACTCCGCAAACGGCAGATTCGTCGTTACAATCAACGAGGTCAATTCATAACACTGACTAAAGAAGCCAAACAGATGCTCTGCTCCTATCCGGTCGAACGGCACATAACCAAGCTCATCAACAATGATAAGATCGTTTCTTTTTATATGACCTTCCAGCCGTAATATCGCTTTCTCATGTCTGGCTTCAATATATGTATTAACCAGTGCCGCGGCGGTAAAGAATTTCACATTATAACCTCGCCTGCAGGCTTCTGTTCCAAGAGCGATCGCAAGATGGCTTTTACCAACGCCGGGCGGACCAGTAAAAACAATATTAGTTCGCTTATCAATAAATTCACACATAGCTAAATCAATAATCTGCTTTTTATTGACCTGC
>JAKJEQ010000120.1 GCA_022705345.1 Planctomycetota bacterium
ACCGAGGTGCTTACAGTCTGGCCGGGGTCAATCCGCTGGACTTTCCATAAAACTCGCCCGTCAGTGACGTTACCGCCTTGTGAACGGACGTATCGCATTCCCTGAGGAATAATATTTTCTATAGAAGTATCAACCGCGGGCCAATCACCGGTATTTGTAACAGAAATGTTGTAAGTTGTTTCCATATTGACGTAATCTGTTTCCGGGCCGGTGTTTGAAACCTGCAGAGCGGGCTTTCTGACGATTGTGGTTACTTCGCCTGATTCGGCGGTAATCTCGCCATCTGCGATAGCAACGACGTTATTGACGTAAGTGCCTGGAATTGAGGCTCTTAGCGGATATGAGAATGTTCTTGATTCGCCGGCAGGCAGTGAACCTAACGTTATATCGATGCTTGTTTTGCCATCGGAAGTTGTAAGTCCCTGCGGGAGCGTATCATACATTCTTAAATTGTTTGCGGGGCCGGTGCCGATGTTTTCAACTTTGAAGATGTAAAGAATCGGGGCACAGGCGGAGATTTCGGCTGGTGCGCTTTTAGTGATTACGATCCTGGGCTGCAAACTGATGGTTCTCAGGCGAATAGGTGTTGTGTATGTAACATCAATCAAATTAACGACTTCGCCGCCTGATGACGCAATGCCGATACCGTCGATTTGGACGGTCTGGCGGGGGCCAATTTCGGGAAATAACCATTTGAGTTTATTGTTATCAATTACATACGGAGGATTTGACCTGATAGACTGGAAATTGCTTGCGGAAACGTCTGTCACTACGACATTTGTGACCACTTCATCAGTGAGATTTGTAACTTTTATTGTATATTCAAATTCCGTACCTGCCTGAACCTGCAGCGGCATTGTCGTATCGAGACGGACAACCGGACAAGACTCGCAGGTGTAAATTTTTGATATAACATTAGGCTGGGCAGCAGGTTGCGTTAAAACGGGCTGCTGCTGCGCAGGAACTGCTTGCTCGCTTTCCTGGCAACCTGAAAATATTAACAAACAAATACATAAAAATAATGGCAGTGATTTTGTGTACATAAGTCTTCCATCCATAGTTTGATAATAATAAAATTCACCGGTAAAAATTGCTTTGGGAATTATAACATGGGAAGATAGATAAGAAAAGTAATTTTTGGAAAAATGAGAATCAAATTATAATAGAATGAAAATGCATAGAAAATTCGCGCAAGCGGAAATTTCGTGAACTTGCGCGGGTTTGTTAGTGAACCTTAAAACCAGCTAAATAACGCAGATCGCATTTTTTTTATTTTTGAAAAAATTGCTAAAAAAACTTTCAAAACCATTCGACTTGCGCGTAATTTAAATCAGTTTCGTAAATATTCTGTTGAGATTCGATAAAATTGCGCATCTATAAAGGCGTTTTGGGGGTGAATCGATAAAAATCAGCCGCAGACCACATAGATTTCAGAGAAATTTAAGTAAAACAATAAAAAAACGTGTGGAATCAGGAAATTTAAGACATTTTTCAAAACCCAAAAAAGGTGAACCCCAAAAACGGTAAGTTATTGAGAAATCGAGCGTAATAGTTAAAATATCTTGCAGTTAGAGATATCCCGCTAAAATCAGATGAATTTCAAATTATATAACATTTTGAAAATGCTTAATGCTATTTTCAAAATGTTATATATAAATTTAAAATGTTATATATGGATTTCATAAGTTGTCTTGAGACCGAGCAGGTTTGGAAAAAAAATTTAGCCACCCTGATGAGATGGTACTGCTGTATATCTCAACATGCACAATAAGGTTCGACATTGGTCTTGAATTAAATTAATAAAGAGCTTAAACTGTTTCTTATGCAAAATGGATTGGAGAAAATATGGATATAAACAATAATGATAATTCAAACCAAAATATTCCTTCTTCAAACGCAACAGTACTTGAGCCACCACCATTGCCTTCAAATCAAACAACCTCAGGCGAATATTTTAGAAAGCTTCTTAGCTTAACCGGCGGAAGTCTGTTCTACTGTCTTAGCGCATTTGCAATTATTTACGGCGTAGCACAAACAATAGGGCCGCTGCTGGCGGATGGGAAGAATCTTAAAGAAGCTTTGATGTGCGTAGTTACTCTGAATATTTATGAACTTTCTTTACTGGCAGTTCTTGTTGTTATCGTTGTATTCAGAAACGTGACTGATGACGCAATATCACTCATAGTTATCGCAGCTTTATTTCTGATCACATCGGGGGCAACGCTTGGAACTGCAGGATATAGAGAACCGCGAATATGTCTATATATCGGTTTAATTTGCAGTGTTCTCGGATTTGCAAAGCTTCTGGTATTGAAAAAAAATATAAAAATAAAAATCGGTGTAGTTTCATTTGCCGGAATTACGCTGGTGCTGCTATGGAATTTTCTGACGGGCACGTTAATGTCTGATTTTCTACTATCAGGGACGGCTAATCCCGAAAAAATGCAAGAACGCTGGATTGCAGGATGGTGTGTTTTTCTTTCAGGCATTTTATTAACATTTTTAGAATCAGCAGGTGTAAGCCAAAGCAAAATAGATGAGAATAATAACCGAAATGTTTTTCTGCACAGATATTCAATGGCCAGGCTTTTTGCGATTTTACTTTTTGCGGCAGGCTGTGCTCATATATACGGTATGGCATATATGTTCTCGATTAAACACTACCTTGGTGATTATCTGCCATTTACCGTAATGATTTCACTTATGATATATGAATTTGTCCGAAGTCTGAAAAAGCCTCAGCCAGAATTGGAATTGTTTATTCTTTGTATTCCCGCGTGCTTTTTTATTGTAGCATTAGCAGATTCACAAATAAAAACAGGATGGGGGCTGAATCTAAATATTTTGTGGTATCCACCGATTTTAGCAGGAATAACGGGCGCTGTGATTTTCACATTGGGAATTAAAAATAAAAGCGATTGTCTTAAATATGTTTCTGCGGTATATGTTCTCTTGGCATTGCTGACGGTAAAATATTCTCCTGCAAGACCTGAGGAACTGAATTGGAAGTTTGCAGGCGTATTTATTGTAACGGCACTTCTACTGCTCGGAATAATAAAAAAGAATATAGCTTTGTGCGTATTATCCATTTTTATTTTAAGTTTTGGTCTTCTCTCAATGAATTCGCTTGAGAGTATTTCAAAGCGTTTCGGTTTGACGGTTGGCGGTACAATGGCAATTTGCTGCGGCAGCGGCTTGCTTGCGTTATGTATAGGTTTCGGCAAAAAGTCACCACAAATTCTGAGCTTATTCGCATCTTTTGTTTTAATGCTCGGCCTTTTTGATTTTATTTTAGCAAATTCCAGTTGGGTACTGTTTCCGATTGCGATGGTTGTAATAGTAACAGGCGTAATTGTGCTTTTACGAACACGGCATATCGCGCCTCTTATTATTCTTTTAATCCCTTTCTGCTATAAAATGTATGGCATTGGGCGAAGTCTTTCCAATTGGCGTGCCATTATAGCCGGTTTTCTTTTCCTTTTCATTGGCGCATTTTTCAGTTATATAAAAGGAAAGAAAAGTGAAAAACTGATAAATCAGGGAAACGGAACGAACCCCTTGATGAATCAAGGGGCTAAATAATGGAAAACCCCTTGATAAATCAAGGAAACTAAACCCCCTGATAAATCAGGGGGCTAAATAGTGGAATGAACCCCTTGATAAATCAAGGGGCTAAATAATGGAATAAACCCATTGATGAATCAATGGGCTAAATAGAATAATGTATAGGAAGTGGGCGATGGGCAATACCGTTGGGTATATGATTACATGGACAACTTATGGAACATGGCTGCAGGGAGATAAAAGAGGTTATGTCAAAGATGGACAAATACTGCCGGCGAATCAAAAATTATACTCAGCTAATATAAATCAACAAAAGTTTCAACATATAACACTCGATCAAAATCAAAAAAATATCGCATACAACGCAATACTTACAGAAGCTAAAAGGGTCAATCATAAAATCCTTGCCCTTGCCGTCTGCTCCAATCACGTTCACCTTGTAGCAGAAGTAAATAAAGAACCAATCGATCAGTTTGCACGAAGATATAAAGTTGCGGCAACATCCGCTTTGCGACATTATTACCCCGATAAAATCTGGTCAAAAGGATATGATAAAAGATTCTGCTTTTCTCAAAGCGAATTAATGAATAGAATAAGATATGTTCAACAACATAATATAAAAACGTTAATCAAGGAAACGAACCCCCTGATAAATCAGGGAAACGGAACGAACCCCTTGATGAATCAAGGAAACGTAACGAACCCCTTGATGAATCAAGGGGCTAAATAGTGGAATGGATGTAAGATGGAAACGATAGTTATTATTTTAATTATAATTTTATTGGCGGGGATAGCGGGGTACTTGTGGGTTGCGCAGGCGAAGCATTTCAGGCAGGAACTGAAAGAAATAAAGACGAGCCAGGATGCTTTATCCCAAAGTCTTCAAAAGTCGCTTATAGCCAATCAGGAAACGGTAAATAAAAATTTGCAGTTCAATTCAGAGACGCTGCAAAAAGTTAATAATCAGCTTGGCCAGATCCAGGGCACTAACCAGAAAATTATTGAAATCAGCTCCGATCTTCAACGTTTGCAGCAGATACTGGCAAGTCCGAAACTGAGGGGGAATCTCGGTGAATGGTCTCTTGGGAATATCCTGGCATCGGTACTGCCGGCAGAGAGCTTCAGTCTTCAGTATTCGTTTCGCGACGGGAAAAAAGTTGACGGGCTTGTGCAAATGCCGAAATACTCGGTTCCGATAGATGCGAAATTTCCGCTAAGCAATTTTGAAAAACTTCAGCAGACAAACGGGGACGGAGAGCGAGTAAGAGCAAGGAAAGATTTTCTTAAAGATGTTCGCAACCATATCGATAAAATTTCTTCATCTTATATTAAGCCTGATGAGGGGACGCTGGATTTTGCTATAATGTTTTTACCGGCGGAGAATGTTTATTACGAGGCAATGGTGAAAAATTCGGATGACGGTTTGAGTGTTCAGGATTATGCGCTCGAGAGAAAAGTATTTCCTGTTTCGCCAAATCTGCTTTATATTTATCTTATGACGATTGTGATGGGTTTGCACGGTATGCAGATTGAAAAGCAGGCGGCAGAGATTCGGCAGAATCTAAAAGCCCTGAATAATTCGTTCGGCGATTTTATCTCGATGTGGGATACGCTTGGAACGCATTTGAGAAATGCCCATTGCAAACATGATGAAGGACAGAAGAAATTAGACAGGTTTGTGTTGCAGTTGGAGCAGGCGCAGAATGAAGTTAAAAGTGAAGAGTGAAGAATGTGGTTGCGTCGATGGGTTGCGGTGACGCGGCTCGTTTCGTCAATCGTTTTTTCGGTTGCGATAACGAGATTGTCCACTTCGTTTCAAAAAATGATGGTAAGGATTAGACAATGATATTTGAAGATTTAAAGGGTAAGAAAGTTTTAGTAACCGGTTCGAGCAGCGGAATCGGGGCGGCGACCGCAAAGATGTTCGCAGGGCAGGGATGCTTTGTCGGAGTTCATTATTACAGAACACCCGAAGGCGGCGAGAAAACTTTAGCGGAAGTAAAGAAAATTTCAAACGGGTGTCTGCTCAAAGCGGATATGAGGGATAAAGCACAAGTCTTTAAAATGGTCGAAGATTTTCAAAAAGCTGCGGGCGGGATCGATGTGCTTGTTAATAACGCCGGTTCGCTTATCGCAAGGCAATTCTTTGCTGATGCAACTGAAGAATATTTCGATGACGCCTTTGCGACAAATGTTAAAAGCACATTTCTTGCGACGCAGACAGCGATTGAGGGACTGAAAAAATCTAAAGGATGCATCGTTAACATCGGCTCTATCGCGGGGCATGTCGGCGGGGCAGGCGGGGGCGGGATTTATGCTGCGGCCAAGGCGGCGGTTGCGACAATGACTATCGCGATGGCAAAAGAATTTGCGCCGTTCGGAATTCGGGTCAATTCGGTTCTGCCGGGGCTGATTGAGACGCGGTTTCATGAACTGTTCAGTACGGCCGAGCGTAGAGCTAAAGTAGCAAAAGAGACTCCGATGGGCAGGAATGGAACGGCGGAAGATGTGGCCAAAGCGATCCTGTTCCTTGCAAGCGGCGAAGCATCGGGATTTATTACGGGTGAATACCTGGCGGTCAACGGCGGTTTGCACATGAGAGCGTAGAAGAAAAAAAAACGAAATTCGAAATACGAAATCCGAAAAACGTCCGCAGGATGCCTTGCGGCAAAACAAATTCGAAATAAAAAAATAGTTCAAAACTGTATTCCGTGGGGAATGACAAAGGATTATGAAAAAAGCGAATAAAATAGTGATGTTTATCGGCGGG
>JAKJEQ010000121.1 GCA_022705345.1 Planctomycetota bacterium
CCGCCACAGTCAGGCGACACATAGACTCGGGGCGTCTTCAGTCCTGCAAAAATCAATTTACAGGCGAAATACTCATCCCCGAAAGTTCCGCTTACGCATTTATCGGTTACGAACCTCCACAACAGGCAGAACCGACAAAAACAATCGAAGACAGAATAAAACTCCTTAAGAAAATCTTTCGAAACACCCCAAAAACGAGGAAAAAAGCACATGAAACCCTTCAAAACGTTTAATCCAATGTCTTTGCTATCTAAAATATTCAATTTCTTCCCTGTAATCAAGACCATCGGTGGAATTCCCCGCGTAGTCATATTTTTCATGTTTCCAAAAATCATCTCAAGCACTCCTGTTTCCGGTGTTAGTTTTTGCCTGCCGATAAACGACATCAGGACGGGACGGGACAGTCATCTGGTATTTATGATAAACGATAATTAACAAATATTCCATATAAAAAACGGGGGTTTTATACAATGGGAAAAACACCAGGCGAAACAACATTAGAATTCAGCAGAGAAATGCACGCCTGCTTTATTGGCAATAAAAACGCACCCACAGTAAAACAGGTTTCTTACGAAATGGGCAAGGGATATTCGCCTATAGAAATATATAAAATACTTGAGGGGGAAAGAGCTATCGAGATTGGTGAATTTCCTCGTTTTTACCAATTTTGCGAAACGCTCTTTCCCGCCCTTCAATGGTTTGTCAGAAAATGCGACCCAAAACTTGAAATTGTCAAAATAACCTCGGAATCAACCGACGGACGCATAGAGGACGAGCTTGAACAGATGATCGTCCGGCTTGGCGATTTGACTGCCGAAAATATCAAAGCCAGAAAAGACGGACATTACAGCGAAATAGAGATTTGCAAACTGCGGTCTCTTGCTGCCGGACTATGTGACGAGGTCAATCAATTAATGGCCGAAATAGCAAAAATGGAGGTGAAAATATGAAAGATAAACTCGTAAAGGCTCTCGACTGGTTTAATGACCAATTAGACGCTGACGACGCATGGGTATATCTGTTCTGTTTAACGGTGGTTATTTATATGGCCGTAAAGCTCGGTGAATCCGGCTGGTTTAACGGAGGTATGTGATGGACTGTGATTTCATTCAGGGCGGCCTATACGCTTTCGCGGTGGTTTACGGTATTAGTGCCCTTGCAATAATGGGATTTCTCGTGTGGATGTGGTTTCAGGGTGTAATAGTTCATGTTATCGACAAAACAGGATTATTCAAAAAAGATTCTATGGAGGACAAGCCGAGAGATTATCGGTCGGGGTTTGTTTAGGTTAGGTAACTAAAAATTTTATCCTAACCTAATAAAACAATTTGGACTTAGAACAATTTAAAACTCGGTTAAATAATAATTAAATAATTAAAAAGGCCGGTTTCCTTGAGAGATTCCGGCCTCATAAAAACAAAATTTACAATAGAAATATAACCGGAAAATACAAAATGTCAACAGAAACTTTAACAACAGAAAATGTCGGTTTACAGGAGCCAAAAATCGACTCCATAGTAATACGCGCCTCGTATCTTGCAGGCTGGACAGATTGTCCGAGACGATCCGCCGCAAAATCGCTTTATAAAATCATCAAAAATTTAGGATTCCAATTAAGAGAATCGGTGAAAAACGTTTCCGCGGCAATCGGAACCGGCGTTCATGCGGGTGCAACTCACGTTATGCGCGAGAAAATAGAGGCGAGAGAGGCTAAGCTTACGGACGCTATCGAAATTGGAATAAATGAATTCAGGAAAGAATCGGACGGCGGAATTGAATTCGATTCAAAAACGGATTCTACAAACACAGCGGAAACGCAGATAAAAAATATCGAGACAGCTTTCTATTACGGAATAGCGCCGGAAATCAATCCTGTCGATGTTGAGCGCCGTTATGAAGCGCCTGTCAAAGCAGGTTTCTATATCACCGGACAGCCCGACATAATCGAACTTGGCCGGTTACGAGATATTAAAACCGGAAAGGACGGTCAGACGTATCATGCGCAACTGGGCGGGTATAGTCTGCTTTTAAAAGCAAACGGTCTACCTACGCCGGAAACTCTTGTTGTGGACTGGATCCCGAGAGTATCTACAAAAAAACCTCAGCCGGAACCCGTTATATACGAGTTTCCGACATCTGTCTGCGAAAAAGAAGCGCAAAACGTAATATCCTCGATACAATTTCAGATTTTGAATTTCCAGAGAAACATTTCGGAAGGAATTCCCGAACGCGCGCCGTCAGCTTTTCCTGCAAATCTTATGTCGATGTTATGCAGTGAAAAATACTGTGTCGCTCACGGAACGGATTTTTGTCCGGTATCAAAAACTATAAAAAAGAAAGAGGAATAAGAATTGAGATTAAGAAAAGGGATGGTTTTAAAAAAGCGGAAAGAAACCATCGGAAATAAAATCCTGATAACTCAACGAGCCAGAAAGAACACTGGCGGCGGCGTCAGATACAGAGTTATCGGAATAAACGGGACATTTCTGACGCGCGAGTTGACAGCCAGTCCGAGAGAATTTCAGGGACTCGTAAAAATGAAAAATAAATTTATCGGAGGAAAATAATTTGAACGCAACTAATAAACTAAGTCCGATTTTGAAATCGGGAATACGTCCGATTTTAACAGAATTCGGCAAAATCAAAATTGGCGGGAAAGAAAAACAGATACGTATAGGTCAGGGCGGTAATAAATGGCAAGCGCCTGAAAGGTACGACCATTTTGTTGTTACTACGCTTGAAAGAGGCGAGGACGGCAATTTTATTCGTGATGAGAGCATCCATTCGGCAATCGGAGACAAGCCAGCACGTTTAAAAATAAGACTATTATATAACGACCCTGCAATGAACTTTCAATGCCGTTTTGTAAGGTATGACGGGAAAAAGGTCGCTTGCATGGGAGACGGCGAACTGGCTTTTCTTGCGGACGGAGCGGAAATAGCCTGCCCTTGCGAAAAATCGGAACCATCATACAACGGAAAAGATGTCTGTAAAATGAACGGCGTTCTTTCCTGTATTCTTGAGCAGACAGCCAAGCTTGGTGGGGTTTATAAATTTCGCACAACAAGTTTTAACGCAATTCAGGGTATTTTATCAGCTCTCCAGTTCATATCTCAGCAAACGCACGGCATTCTTGCCGGTATTCCGCTTGAACTTGTTCTTATTAAAAAGGCCGCGGCAAATCCCAAAACCGGCGAGCCTGTGCAGATATTTTTCGTAACAATCGAATATAGCGGCAACATTCAAAACCTTCTTGAGTCGGCAACAGAGGTAAGACAGGCCGCTTTGGCATACGATAACAAAATAAAACTTCTTACCGGCGAAACGATAGAAGAGGAGCTTTCCGCGGAACTTGCCGAACCTGGAGAATTTTACCCGCCTGCACCTGATGAAATCGAAACGAGGGGCTACAATCCCGAAACCGGCGAGATAGTCGAAAATGCGCTTGATACCTCGACAGGCTCGGTAACAGGTTCGACAGGCTCGGTCGGTTCGGCAAGCTCACCGACAGGCTCAACATCCGGTCAGGCGACAGAACCGAAAAAGCGGACAAAAAAACAGGCTGAGCCGGAAATAATCAATCCCGAACCTGAACCGGAAACGACATCACAAACAAATCAAATTCCAGACGATGTTTTTTAGGAGATACTGAATTATGTCATGGCATCCATACGTAAAATACGATAAAGCGGAAATTAAAATCAGGATATACAACGGAAAGGGCGTTGTTGTTCGTATTCCAAAAGGCGTTACAAAAAAATTCGGATACGAAAAGGAATATAAATTTATCGCTTTCGCTTACGATCCTGAAGATAAAAAGATCGGATTTGCATTTCTTACGTGCGACAGAGACAAGAAAGAAAACTGTTTTGAAATCAACAATAAAAGATCATACAGCTTTTCCGGATTCTGCAAGTATTTTAAGTTAGACCCGCAAAAAATAGTCGGCGATTACGAGCCGTTCAAAGATTTCGAAAAAAGCGCATACGTCTGTATTCAACTTAAAAACGAGGAATAAAATAATTATGAAACTCACAGCTTACTTTTACAGAGGACTTACAGAGTTTGAAGCTATACTTGGTAAGATAACCTATTTCGCAGGTATGAATTTTCAGGGGAAATCATCCATCGTGGCGGCTCTGGGTGCTCTATTGACCGGCGAAACTCTTCCTGTATGGATAAAAAAGAAAGATGCAAAAGAACTTGTGAATGACACGTCCGGCACGTCAAGAATAGAGCTTTCCGGCGAAAACGGGACTATGGTTATCAGGTATCCTGATTGTAAGTCTGAATCGACCGGAACGCCTGTCAAGTCCTCCCCTGTCGCTGCAGGACTTATTTCTCCTGCGGACATGAGTTCACAGGAAAAAGCTCTTTATTTTTCAAAATTACTCAAAACAGACCCGACAGAAGATCAGCTTAAAAAAGCTGTTTCGGAAGCTAAGCTCCCCCCCAAATCGTTTGCGCAATTATGGAAAAATATTCAGGTTCAGGGATGGGACGCCGCCTGTAAAAACGCGGAAAACAAGCGTTCGGAAAACAAGGGCGCGTGGGAAAACGTCACAGGCGATAATTACGGTTCGATAAAAGCCGCCAGCTGGAGACCGTCAGGATGGACCGCAGAGCTTGAGAATAAAAATTCTGATGATTACGCAAATAAATTAAAAGCCTTGCGCGAGGAACTTAATTCCGCGGTTGCTTTTACTGCAGTAAGTGAAAATGAAATTGCAAGACTGAAAGGGTTTGTCGAGCTTGAACCGGATAACCGTCAAATAGCAAGCGATTTCAAAACCGAAATTAATGAATATCAGGATAAGCGGGCGGTGCTTATCGCAAAAGAGCCTAAAGTTATTGAGGCGCGAGACATCCCCTGTCCTCACTGTGGAAAGCCGCTTGCTGTTAGGGATGGCAAAATAACGACAGGCGGGAAAATTACGCTTGCTGAAGCGAAAGCCTCCCAAAAAGCACATGAAGCATACCTTGCCGAACTTCAGGCTATAAATGACAAAATAGGAAATCTATATAACGGGCTTGCAACTGCAGACGCTGAATACAAGAAGATGCAGGAAGCAAAAATCGAACTGAAAAAAGCGGAATCCGGAGCCGGTAAAAAAACGAGAGATGCGTCGGTTATTCAGGCCGAAATAGCCAGTCTCGAAAACGAACAGCTTATGATAGAAACGGTTAAAAAAGCCTCTGATATTCAGGCTAAAATAGCAACAGGAGAGATAATTATTCAGGCATTAAAACCTGAAGGACTCCGCAAGGAATGCTTGGCGGCGGGACTTAACAAGTTTAATGAAATGTCAAAACGAAACTGCGAGGCCGCGGGATGGCTGCCGGTTGTTTTGGATGAAAATCTTGAAATTTCCTACGGCAGCAGAAATTACAGACTTCTTTCCGAGTCTGAAAAATTCAGGGTGAAAATCGTATTACAATACGTTTCCGCAACGCTTGACAACTCTATGATGGTGGTTATCGATGGCGCGGATATTCTCGACGCAAAAGGACGTTTGGGACTTTTAAACATTGCCATGAGATATGACGCGCTTCAGACAGTAATCTGCATGACCGCGAAACCGCAGGAAATCGAAATCATGGAAACAAAATTGAAACCTCACGGAATCGATGTTTACCATGTCGAAAATGGGAAAATAAAAAATACGGAGGGTGTGCCGGTATGAGTAAAAAACCTGATACTGTATTGACCGTAAAAGACAGCAAGTTCTTCGAAGAAAAAACCTACGGCAAGTACGAATTCAACGAGAAAGAACTTGCCGAAATAGCCGAAAAAATGTCTCACGCTCTGCATAATCTGAAAATAGCAGAAGATGAGCTTAAAAGTCTTTCTTCTTCCATGAAAGCGAAAATAAACGGATTTGAAGCCGAGGTTTCCATACTGTCGGAAAATTACCGCAACAAGTATGAATATAAGGAAATACTTTGTGACGTGGAACTTAATTTCAGAACAAAGAAACGTATTTACAGGCGACAGGACACAGGACAGATAATTATCGAAACAGATTTAAGAAAAGAAGATTATCAGGAAAATCTGTTTGATGTCGAGCCGGAAGCGGTCGGGTCGCCGGTATGAAATATACTCTGCGGCCATATCAGTCAGATATAATTCAGCAGTTGCGAAACGCTTACCGGCATGGCTTTAAAGCTCCGCTTTTGACAAGTCCTACTGGTTCGGGCAAAACCGTGATGTTTGCCTATATGACCGAATCGGCGGCGAGGCTTGGCAATCCTGTTGTAATACTCGTACACAGGCAGGAACTTTTGAGACAAACATCCAA
>JAKJEQ010000122.1 GCA_022705345.1 Planctomycetota bacterium
CCGAATTAACATAAACTGCCAGCTTATCTACCTCGTTCCGCAATATCCCCGGCTCCTCGCCCGCGAATTCAATCAGCATTTGAGCCGCGTTATACGAAAGATTTTTCCCAATTGACCCCGCATATTCCATTATGTACGAAACAAGCTCCCGCGATTTCATTTCCCCGACTTCAATCAACTCCCCAACCTTCGGCAGCGCTTTTGCAATCCTCGTATTTGAAGGCCACGAACTGACAGATAAAATAAGCACACCTCTCGGCGCGGGATTTTCAAAATATTTTTCCAGCAGTTCGCGATTTTCGCTGACAAAATCATCAGCACCCGCCAGCACCACCACCCGCTTTTCCGCCAGAAACGGAAGCGTCCGCAGTTCATCGAAAACCTCAATCGCCGTAACCTTATCCGCATCCGCCCGCCAGAGACACATTTGCATCTGCTCCGGCGTAAGCAGTTGATTCACCAATGCCGCAACTTTTTCCGCGAGAAGAAACTCATCCTTCCCCGCAACTACATATACTTGACCGCCCAGGCGGTTCGGTTTGAAATTTTTCGTTTTAGCCTGCAACATCATACCTATATTAATTCGTCAGTATTTCAATATCTCTGTGTCCTCTGTGTTCTCTGTGGCTACTTTTTTATTTCGACTTTCAGCGGATTCTGTATTTGCCTTTTTAATTTTCTTAGCTGCAGAATCCATTTTGTTTCATTTTTGAATTCCGGATCTTTGTTCCATCCCGCGCCGGCGTAGTAAACCACCGAATTTTTCTTTGCCTTTGCCAGCAGCATATTATTCATTTGATCTTCCGCTGTTTTATACGTCATCGCGTCTTTCGTCAGAACAACTCCGCACGCGATAACCCGAATTTTCTGTCCGGCTCCTGCCAATAGCTCAGATATTCGTTTTCCACGCCGTAAGTCGCGATGCCGCCTCTTTCGCATTTCACTATCCCGACCGCGAAAGTGCTGTCGATAACATCCGAATCGAACTTGCTCTCGATGCGATTGAAGTTCCACCCTCTATCAAGCGCAATTCTTTTGACTTCGCCGATTTTCCTGCCGTCGCCGATATCCCATGGCTTATACGTTAATTCAAAAATTACCCTGATTGGCCCGTTAGCGATTATTTTCCAATCGCTGTAATTTTCTGACATCAGCAGTCTGCCGTTCTGCCAAACGCCCAGCCCGCCGCACCCAAGCGTTTGTCCGACTTTGAAGAAATCGATTCCCAACGGATTATTGCGATGATAAATATCTTTCTTGTACAACTCGAGCATCACCGGTCTTTCGGCCTTCTTCACCCAGACATCGATCCCGCTGCTGACAAGTTCCGTCCGCTGCAGTTCCTGCCCGTACATCCTGAACGCGATTTTATTGTTCTCCCACGCAAAATCGTCTTTCCGCTGCGGTATATAATTCGCGATCGCTCCGTCAAGTACTTCAACTTCGTTGACGACATTCGCCTCGACTACATCGAATTTCAAAACCTGCCTAGCTTTAAATTCCGCCTGGAACACAAGTTCGTCATTCGTGCCGTTGCCGTCATTATCAATCATCTGGCAGGCGATGAATTTTTTCAAATCTTCGCAGTAAACCGCCGGCGTCGCATACCTGAAACTTTTAAGTTTCGCCGCATCCACCGAAATCGTCTCGAACCTGCTCTCGTCCAGCGGATTTGTTACTTCAATTTTTACCCCGAAACAATTTGTAATGAAAAGAAAACCAATTAGCGCAACTATCCTTGTTATCTTTTTCATAAATCCATCCAGTTTATTTCATCGGACTTACTGTCCCTGATTTTCCTTGCCGTTATCTTTTGTTTTTTCGTTGCCTGTTTCTGCCGCAGGTTCGCCTTTTTCTTCCTTAACTACCCGCTCGACCGCGACAACTTTATCATCATCATCGAGTTTAATCAGCCGGACACCCTGCGTATTCCTGCCGATCTCGCGCAGCTCATCCAGCCCGGTGCGAATGATAATTCCCTTTGCCGTGATCAGCATAATATCATCTTCATTGCGAACCGTCTTTATCGCGACAACATTGCCGTTCCGTTCAGAAGTCTTAATATTAATCAGTCCGATTCCGCCGCGGTTCTGCGATCTATAATCGTCAAGCTCTGTGCGTTTGCCGAACCCTTTTTCGCAAACCGTCAGCAGCGACGCGCCTTCCTCGGCCACAACCATATCAACGACGTAATCGCCTTTTCGCAGGCCGATACCCTTTACGCCTCGCGCCGAGCGCCCCATCGGCCGGGCCTGTTCTTCATCGAACCGGATCGCCATACCGTCTTTCGTGCCAAGGATTATATGGTTCTTTCCGCTCGTCAGCGCTACGCCGATAAGGTCATCGTTCGGATCGAGTTTGACCGCGATAATCCCGCTAGGCCGCGGATTCGAATAAAGCGAAAGAGCGGATTTCTTGATAATTCCGTTCCTGGTCGCCATCACAAGATTGCGTTCGTCAAATTTATTGACGTTAATAATCGAAGCGATTTTCTGGTCGCCCATATTCAAAAGGTTCGCGATGCTTCGCCCTTTACTCTGCCGCGCAAGCTGCGGAACATTATAAACCTTCAGCCAGTAGCACTTGCCGCGGTTCGTAAACACCATCAAATAATCGTGCGTCGAAGCCGTAAACAGCGATTCGATAAAATCGCCTTCGCGCGTATCCGACCCGATAATCCCGCGTCCGCCTCGACCCTGCTTGCGGTAAGTATCCACCGGCATTCGCTTGACGTATCCGCCGTGACTCAAAGTCACCAAAACCTCCTCATCGGCGATAAGGTCCTCGATATCCATCTCTTCCATTTCTTCAGAGATTTCCGTTCTGCGTTTATTCGCGTATTTTTCCTTCAGCTCGTACAGATCTTCGGTAATAATATCCAGCACCAGCTTTTCATCCGCCAGTATCGCCTCATACCCTTTAATCTCTTCGACCAGTGCGCTGTATTCCTTGCCGAGTCTTTCAATTTCAAGCCCCGTCAGCCTCTGCAATTGCATAATCAGAATCGCGTCAGCCTGCGGCCCCGTCAAAAATTGATCCTCTCCGCTCGCTCGCCCCATAAACTCCGCCGGCAGCAATTTCTGCAGAGTCGCAGTCTCTACCAGCTTCAAAGGCTTATTCATCAAATTCAATTTCGCCGTCGCAACATCAGGCGACTTCTTAATCAGTTCGATAATTTCATCGATATCGCTTATCGCCAGTATCAATCCCTCAAGGATATGCGCACGGTTCCTCGCCCGAATCAGCAAAAACCGCGTCCGCCGCCGAATCACAACCTTGCGATGCCCGATGAAATGCTCCATCATATCGCGGATATTCAGCGTCTCCGGCCGGTTATTCACAAGAGCGACATTCGAAACCGCAAACGTTGACTGCAACGGCGTGTACTTATAAAGTTTATTCAGCACTATATTCGCATCGGCGTCCTTCTTCAGCTCGACAACAATCCGCAGCCCGTTCCTGTCCGACTCATCGCGAACATCCGAAACCTCCGGCAAAGAATCATTTTCTACAAGCTCCGCGATTTTCTCGACGATGCTCGTCTTGACCGTCATATATGGAATCTCAGTCACAATGATATGCGTCCGGCCTTTCTTCGTCTCCTCGATATCCACCTTCCCGCGAACAGTCAAATGTCCCTTACCCGTCGTATATGCGTCCCGAATCCCTTTCCGCCCGCAGATAATTCCGCCCGTCGGAAAATCAGGCCCCGGCAGCACCTTCATAATATCTTTAAACCCGCAGTTCGGGTCCTGGATAACCAATAACAGCGCATCGCAAATCTCGCCGAGATTATGCGGCGGCAAATTCGTCGCCATACCGACCGCGATACCAGTCGAGCCGTTCACCAGCAGATTCGGAAACCTGCTCGGCAGAACCACCGGCTCAGTCCGCGTCTCATCATAGTTTGCGACAAAATCGACAGTATCCCGATTAAGGTCTTCGAGCATCTCCGTCGCTTCGCCGGTCATTCTCGCTTCGGTGTACCTCATCGCGGCAGGGGGATCGTTATCGATACTCCCGAAATTTCCCTGCGGGTCAACCAGCGTATGCCTCATATTCCATTCCTGCCCCATACGCACTAACGTTCCGTAAGTCGCCTGGTCGCCGTGCGGATGATAGTTACCTGAAGTATCGCCGACGATCTTCGCGCATTTTCTGTGCTTGCTTCTCGGCCCAAGGTTAAGGTCATTCATCGCGACAAGTATTCTTCTCTGCGAAGGTTTTAATCCATCCCGTACATCCGGCAGCGCCCTCGATACAATTACCGACATCGCGTAATTCATATACGAATTCTTCATCTCTTCCAGAATCCGTATATCTTCTATTCTTTCTGTTTTTTCCTGTTTATTTGGTTCGTCCATGCTCAGTATTTCCGGTTTAAAACATTTCTATTTTGGTTATTTGATATTATTTAGAGTTTAGATATTAGCATTTAGGATTTAAGGGCTTCTGCATTCCGAGTTCTATTCGCATAACAGCTTACTTTACATATATTTACGTTCAACTCAGAATCCGGCTTTTTCTCAAAATTCACAAACCCCAAAGTGTATTCTTAATGGTGTGGGAAGTCAAGGAATAATCCTATCCGAGCCGCGAGCGTAAGCGACCGGTAAATGTTTTAATCTGCGAGCGTACCGTAGCCTTGGCGAAGACGTAAGCGACCGGTAAATGTTTTTATCCGCGAGCGTACTCGTCCGTTCGTAGCCTTGGCGCAGACGGAAGCGACCGGTCTCCGAGCCCTGACCGTGAGGGCGTGTTGCCCAAATAGCGAGGTTTTAGATTTTTCCTATTAACTTTTCTGCCATATCATTTATAATGCTTTCATGGATTTTACGCAAGGAGGCGTTTTTAATGATCGGCAAACCAAACCAACTCGAAACAAAGCTGTTCTATCACGGAATTTCTCTGGAAAGAAGAATGCCGCAAGAACATCCCTTACGAAAAATAAAGAATCTTGTCGATTTTAATTTTATTCGCTCAAAAGTCGCTGACCTTTATGGAAAAAATGGCAATGAATCTGTCGATCCGGCTGTTATTCTCAAATTAATCTTCCTGCTCTTTTATGAAAACATCAAATCCGAACGAGCTTTGATGGAACATTTGCCGCTGCGTATGGATTGGCTTTGGTTTTGCGATTATGACCTTGACGAGAAAACCCCTGATCATAGTGTTATCTCAAAAGCACGCCGACGATGGGGCATGGAAGCGTTCACTGCATTTTTTAATAACATCCTGACACAATGTATTGATGCAGGTCTTGTCGATGGCCAAACCATCCATGTTGATTCAAGCATGATTGACGCCAATGCTTCCAAAGATACGCTTAAATGCCAGTTTCAGATGGTTAGCCATAATCTTTATAATCAGCTTGAAAGCAATTGCGAGCAATTACCGCAAAAACTTGACAAGCGAATATCGACAACTGATCCGGATGCAAGACTCGGCAAAAAATATGGAAAGACCACTCTCGGTTATAAAGATCATCGTGCTGTCGATGACAAGAATGGAATAGTTACCGCAACAGTGACAACGCCGGCAAACATCAATGACGAAAAAGTCTTGCAGAATGTTATCACGGAACATCAGAAAAATACCAACATAAAGGCGAAAACAGTCGCAGCGGATAAAGCCTATGGAACCGCAGAAAATTACGCATATCTGCATAAGCAGGGAATAACGCCCTGCATCAGCCATAAGCAGCAAAACAGCCATTGTGATCCTGCCTTTAACAAAGATAAATTCATATACGACAAACAAAAGGATATTTATATTTGTCCGGTAGGAAATGAGCTTAGATTCAGCCATTTTAAAACTGAAAAAGATGCTTTCATTTACAAAGCTAATCTCCAGACATGCCGACAATGTGTACATTTTGAAAAATGCGTCGCAGGCAAAAATTGCGGTCGCCAAATACAGCGAATGACTAATGAAAAATATATCGAATGGTCTGACAATTGTATGTCCGGCCATAAGCGAAAATATTTAATGGCTCGTCGCAAAGCCAGGGCTGAAGGATTACGTGGGCTGGCAAAGATGAAAATTCAAAACCTGCTGATAGCGGCGATACAGAATGTTCGCAAATTGATAGCGTATGTCAGCTGCAAACCGGCTGAATTTTGCCAAAACGCAGCATTTGGAAGCTATTTTCATGTAAAAGCCATTTTTTACATTTATTCCAGCTAATTTGAACGATATTAAATTTTAAAAGAACAATTCAAAAAAACAGAGCAAATCTTAATTGAATTGCCGTTAAATCTCTTTCGGCAACACGCCCGTGAGGGAGGGGGTAATAATT
>JAKJEQ010000123.1 GCA_022705345.1 Planctomycetota bacterium
CGGATTTCAAATGAAAGGAATGTTCGGATTCCTGCAGGGATATAAAGTGCTTTCTATTGAGGGCAATGGCACCCAGCTTTTTGATGTTGACAAAGGAATTATCGTAAGCGATACGCAGAACTATAAAGCACAGGTAAACGCTTCGATTTTCGGCCTCGGCTCCGATGAACTTACGCCCAACATTAACATCGATCAGACAATTACAATGTCGCTTGTCGAATAACCAATAATCAAGAAACAAATTATAAGAGAATGACAAAAGAGTTTGATTTAGAGCATAGAACAGCCGAATTTGCGAAAGCAGTTATTCGGGTTTGACAAACAATTTTATCTCTTTTGAAACATATTTTTTTCTTAGGAATTCGGATTGAAAAGATTTAATCTATGGGCTCCGTGGAGACTTAGTTATATCAAGGGACTGACCGAAAAACACGAGTGCTTTATTTGCCACAATGTAAAAAATCCACAGACGGACGCAGATAATTTTGTGCTCTGGCGAACAAAGCAATCTGTTACTATCTTGAATCGATTCCCTTACAACAACGGCCATTTGCTTGTCTGCCCCATAAGGCACGTCGCAGAACTCGATGAACTTAACGATAGCGAACTTCTCGAAACTTCCAGGCTTATAATTGCATGTCAAAAAGTATTGAAGCTTGCAATTAATCCACACGGCTTTAATGTCGGTATGAATTTCGGCAGAAGCTCAGGAGCCGGCCTGCCCGCACATCTTCATATTCATATCGTTCCAAGATGGGATGGCGATACCAATTTTATGGAAGTCTGCGCCAATACGAATGTAATTAGTCAATCCTTGAAAGAATTATATCAGCAGCTCAAAGAGACCGGCGAAAAAAATAATTTGCCCTCAATTTAGTGAAATCTGCGTAATTCGTGGTTATAAAATGAACGATATTACTCAACCATACGCGGTAACGGAAGCCAACAGCAAGGGCAGGAGATTCAAAGAACCTGCTCATGCTTATCGCGCGGCGTTCGAGCGAGACAGGGACAGGATAATTCATACCTCCGCGTTCCGCAGACTCGAAGGCAAAACGCAGGTTTTTATGCCCCAGATTAATGACCAGTACCGCACGCGGCTGACGCACAGCATCGAAGTTTCGCAAATCGGCAGAACAATCGCGAAAGTCCTCGGTCTTAACGAAGCGCTCACCGAAGCAGTATGTCTGGCGCACGATTTGGGCCATAGCCCCTTCGGGCACAGCGGCGAGGCGGCGCTCAACAAATTGATGAAGGATTTCGGAGGTTTCGAACATAATTATCAAACTATGAGAATCGTCGAACTGTTCGAAAGGCCCTATCCGGATTTCATCGGCCTAAATCTTATGTACGAAACGAGGCTCGCTCTTGCCAAGCATAAAACGCATTTTGATAACCCGCTCAGAAATAAAAATTTCACAGAGCTGAATTGTTCTTTAGAGGGTCAAATCGCTGACCTCGCCGACAGAATCGCTTATAACTGCCATGATCTTGAGGATGGACTTCGCTCAAAGGTTTTGAGTTATGAAATGATTCAAAATGTTGAATTGTGCCGAAAGGCCATTGAAATATGTGAATCGAAAGTTGTCAGCGGCGGAGTTATAAAATACACACGAATAGCGAAAACAATTATCGATATGCTCGTCGGCGACTGCATCGAGACAAGCAGGGCGAAAATCAAGAACGAAAATATTCAGACTCTCGGACAGGTTCTTGAAAGAAGCGATAACCTTATCACGATAAGCGAATCTGCCGAAAAAGGTTTGCGCCGGCTTGAAATCTTCCTTCTGAATAATATGTACGAAAATCCCGTCGTAAAAAGTGTTTCTTCGCAGGCAGGAGAATGGATTTCAAAAGTTTTTAATAAATATAAAAACAATCCCGAATTGATGCCGAAATTTTATCAAAATCTTATTCCTGAATTCGGCCTCGAAAGAACCGTTTGCGATTACGTCGCCGGTATGACTGACAGGTACTGTTTGGAGATGATTGATCAATCTAAAATTGAAAATTGAAGTTTTAAAATTTGTATTGGCAAAGATCTTTTTAAGAAGTAAGAAGAATTACTCCCGTTATATAGCAGTCATACCGAAGAATTACAGACGTATCGCGTTACATGCTATTGAAAATTGCAAAGAACCGATTGTATTTATGGACGGTTATCGCATCGAAGATTTTTCCGAAAACGGACAATTAGTTCAAAAAAGGATGAGAGTCAGAATCAGGGTTTGGATTTCCGGCGGCATACGAACCAAATAAAATAATACGATGAGGATGGAAAAGCTCTGCGATTTTTATTTGCTAATGCCCCATTAAAAGCTACATATATAACGATTATAAGAAAAATAAACAAAAAGGCAAAAAGATCTTGCCATCATGTTTTTACAAGAATTAGGCGGTTTTTTTATAAAGCAGGGCAAGGGCGAAGAAAATCACGTTTAACATAACGATCGTCGCCCCGGCGGGTAAATCGAGGAAGAATGAAAATGTTATTCCAGACAGAACAGAAAATAATGAAAAACAGCAGCCGATAAATATAGCTGAACGGAACCCCTTGGCGATTTGAAGCGCCGCAGCGGCAGGCAGAATCATCAGCGCAGATACAAGGAGTACTCCGACAACCTTAACCGAAAGCACAACTACAAGCGATGTCAGCAGAGTAAGAATTACGTTTATTGTGTTTGTTTTGATGCCTGTGGTTTTAGCGTAATCGATATCGAAGGTAGCCGAAAATAAATCCCAATAATAGAAATAAAGGATAGCGAGTACCGCCAGAGAAAGCAATACAGATAAAAATACTTCCGCCGTTCTGATAGAGAGTATGCTGCCGAAAAGATAACTGAAAAGGTCAACGTTAAAACCTTTTGAAAGACTTGCTATTATAACGCCGCCCGCGATTCCCACGGCGGAGACTATCCCGATAGATGCATCGCCGTAAACCCTGGCTTTTTCGGTAATTTTCAAAATGAGCAAAGAGCCTGCCATTACAAGCGGAACCGCTACATAATATGGATATACTCCGAAGAACAGGCCTATAGCTATTGCTCCAAAACTGAAATGCGAAAGCCCGTCACTTATAAGTGACATCTTGCGAAGGACAAGGAATATTCCAAGAGCTGCGCAGGTGACAGCAATAAAAGCGCCCGCCAGAAAGGCTTTCTGAATGAACGTATATTGTAAAAAGCTTATCAAATTCATATTTTTTCGCTTCCCGGCTTATTATGCGGTGGATAGTGCGTGTGATGATGCTTGTCGCTTGCGTCATGGTGCTGATGGCAGATTATATGCTGATGGTGTTCGCCGAAATACCGGCCCATCTCTTGCGATTTGCAGAAGTCCGAAAATTTTCCGAAGAAAATCAGGTGGTTATCGAGATACAGCAATTTTTCAGCAAACCGACCGACATAGCCTGTGTCGTGAGTGATAAGTATCACGGCGATTTTGCTGTCTCTATTTAAATTTTTTATAAGTTCGAAGAATGATTCTCTCGAATCAGGGTCCAGCGCGGTTGACGGCTCGTCAAAAATCAAAAGCTCAGGCTCCGATACCAGGCATCGGGCGAGCAGAACTCTTTGCTGCTGCCCCCCGGATAGCTCGCTGAACATTCTTTTTTTCAGATGTTCGATTTTCAGCTTTTGCAGCATCTCGTCCGTTTTTATGCGGTCGTGCCTGCTGATCCTTCTCGGCCATTTTTTCTGCGACAGCATACCCAGCAGAACAACTTCCTGAACGGTTGCAGGAAAAAGAGGATTAATCGATGACGATTGCTGAGGAAGGTAGCCGACTTTATCCCAGTTAATAAATTTACTCGAGCTTGTACCGAAAAGTTCTATGCTTCCTTCCTTTAAAGGCACAAGTCCGAATATTGCTTTTATAAGCGTGGTTTTTCCCGCGCCGTTCGGACCCACAAAGCCGATAAAATCGCCCGCCTCTACATCGAAAGAAATGTTTTTCAACGCTTCGTGTGAATTGTAGGATACTGATACATTTTTTATTTTAATAATCGCCATATTTAAAATTCAGTTCTATATATGTCATTGAGCAATCTCAATCTGAGATTGTTTCTTTTACAGAATAGCAATGACAGGAAAATAGTTAATTGCATTCGAGACCGGTTTTCAGATTATCTAAATTATTCCGCATAATCGAAATAAAGGAAACATTGTTTTCGATATCTTTTCTGCCGACATTTGCGCCGGCGTTAAGAAGCAGCAATTTCGCATTGGTTTCATTCGCGATTGTCTCTGCGATTTTGGGACTTGTCAGCTCTTCATAAAATACGTAATGAATGTCGGCTTGCCTGATTTGCTCGACAAGAGCGATAAGGTCCTTTGCGCTCGGCTCAGCGTCCGGCGAAAGTCCCTGTGCCGCCGTGTACCCAAGATTATACTTATGAGCAAGGTAGCCAAAGGCGTAATGCCCGCCGTAAACTATTTGCCTCGTTCCGCAATCGGCAAGAGCGGCTTTATATTCGCTGTCCAATTCGCTGATCTTTTTTTTATATGTGTCGGCATTGTTTTGGTAATAACCGGCGTTAGCCTCGTCTTTTTCACAAAAAGCCTTGGTAATATCATCGATTATTATTTTTACATTATCGAAATCCAGCCATATATGCGGGTCCATTTCACCGAGGTGCTCGTTATGATGTGCCTTATTTTCATGATGATCTTCTACCATTGGAATCATTTTGACGCCGCTGCTTGCATCGACGACCCTTAGTTTTTTATTCGAGCTTCCATGAATTATATCCTGTGCCCATGGCTCCATAAACTCGCCGGTAAAAACAAAAACTTGCGTCTTGCTTATTTTTGCGATATCGCTTGGTTTGGGCTCGAATGAATGCGGCTCAACACCCGGCGGAAGAAGCAAAGATACGTTTACCTTGTCCCCGCCGATGTTTTTCGCGAAATCGTACAGGGGAAAAATCGTTGTAATCGCTGTGATTTCATCATCGGTATTTAGCGTTTTTTGACCGTATTTAACCGCCGCGAACATTGCCCCGAACAGTAATATAATTGTAATCCAGAAAAAAAAGATTTTCTTCATACGCTATTTATCCTGCAATTTTTGCAAATTCCGTAAAATTCAATAGAATGGCCCGTGATTGTAAAACCGTTTTCTTTTTCAAGCTGCTTTTCCTGCTTTTGAAGATGCCTGCCAATAACAACCTTTTTTATTGAGTTGCAGTTTGTGCATACCAGATGATGATGATGGTCTGTCGGCAGCTCGAAATAATCTTTATGGCAGATGGTGTTCTTTATAATGATGCTGTTATGAGACAAAAACATCAGTTCACGATACATTGTAGATCTGTTTGGTGCTATATTGCGGGATTTCAGCGCAGACAGGATTTCAGAAGTCGACAGCAGGCAGGGCGATTCGAATAGGGTCTCGATTATAGCCTTTCGGACCCTGGAAAGCCGGTTACCTTTGGATTTTATCGTTTTGTAAATTGCTTCTATTGTCATAAAATGCAACAATGTTGCATTAATTTATGGTTTATAGTGGAGAAAGTCAAGTAGTTTTGAAATGATTTTTTAGTTTTTAATTCCGACTTTTCGATTATACTATTGGAATGAAATTTAGAATATTCGTACTTTCCTGTTTTGGATTAGGGTTTATGCCTATAGCGCCGGGCACTTTCGGCAGCTTATTTATGCTGGCGGCGTTCCTGGTCGTGCATCATTTCTGGCCGATTCAGTTTGTTTCTGTCTTTTTCCTGCTTGCGTCGATGATTATCGGCGGAATCTTGTGTATTGTTTTTTCCGCATCTTTGGATAAAGACGGCCGCAAAAAGGATCCCGGCTGGGTAGTGATAGACGAATTCGCGGGTCAGGCAGTCGCTTTGTTCCCTGCCGCCATTACAAGCGGGTCTTTTTTGTTTCCTGCAATCGCGGCTTTTGTCCTGTTTCGTGTTTTCGATATTTGGAAACCCTCGCCTATTCGTGAAATGGAACATTTAGGCGGCGGTTTGGGCATACTCGCTGACGATTTGGTTGCCGGTGTAATAGCGGGTACAGTTGTCTGCATCGGTACGCTGCTTGTCAGATTCGCATTGATGGGCAGATAATGCATCTGCTTTCTTTTCAGCAGCATCAGCAAAAAATAAACTGCGGGATTGAAAAAATTTCTTCTCTAAAGTATCATTTCAGCTTTAAAAGCTCTTAAAGGATTATATGGCTTTGGATTATTCCTCAGATTTTTGCAAAAATTTATATTCGCGTATCGAGCAGTTAAATTTGCATCGGCCTGTTTCCATCTCAAGATA
>JAKJEQ010000124.1:0-249 GCA_022705345.1 Planctomycetota bacterium
TAATAATGATACGCATACTCTATTAAGAAATAACCTCGAAGAAATTGCTAAAATGCTTTCCGGTCTTATAAATGGCATAGAGAAACGAACAGTTTAGCTTGTAAAGAAGGTTTTTATGGATATCATCAATTTAATCAAATCCCGCAGAAGTATCAGACGTTTCAGTCAGGAAAAATTGCAGCGTGAATTACTAATCGAACTTGTCGAAGCGGCAAGATGTGCACCGGCAGGCGCCAATATCCAGTCGCT
>JAKJEQ010000124.1:259-6258 GCA_022705345.1 Planctomycetota bacterium
TGGAATATGTTGTTGTCGATGAGCCGCAGGTATGCGACAAGGTTTTTGATTGCCTTGCGTGGGCAGGCCATGTCAAACCAAAGAGAAATCCCCAGCCGAGCCAAAGGCCAACAGCTTATATCGTTGTACTCTCGGATACTGAAATAAAAAAAGATGCCCACGTCGATGCTGCCGCGGCGATAGAGAACATTTTACTTGCGGCATGGAGCAAAGGCGTTGGTTCCTGTTGGCTCGGTTCGGTTGACAGAATAAAACTGCTTGAAATTTTGAACATCGGGGAGAAGTATCAAATCGATTCTGTAGTTGCACTCGGCAAACCTGCTGAAACACCGGTTATGGAAGATGCCGGCGAGAGCACAAAATATTACCTTGACGACAAAGATGTTCTCCATGTGCCTAAAAGACCGCTGAAAAAAATCCTTCATATCAATAAATTTGGAAAATAAAATGAAAACATGTGTGTTTTTTCTCTCGGTTTCATTTGTAATCTCCTCCTCAAACTGTTTTGGCAAATCGGTCGATCCTTTCACGCAGAATAAACGGCTCGGCAGAGGGATAAATCTCGGCAACGCTCTTGAAGCGCCGAAGGAAGGCGATTGGGGAGTAACGCTCAAACAGGAATATTTTAAAATCATAAAAAAAGCGGGCTTTGATTCAGTTCGTATTCCGATTCGCTGGTCGAGCCATGCGATGGAACAATCGCCTTTTACGATTGATCCGAATTTTTTCAGCAGGGTCGATTGGGCGATCAAAACCGCTTTGCATAATAATCTAAATGTTATGATTAATATGCACCATTATATGGAATTGATGCAGGAACCGAATGCGCACAGTGAGCGGTTCATTGCTTTGTGGAAACAGATTGCCGAGCATTATAAAAATTATCCTGATTCAGTTTTGTTCGAGCCTCTGAACGAACCTCATAATAATTTGACTTGGGACTTGTGGAATCCCCTGCTTGAAAAAGCAATTGCTGTCATTCGCCAGTCGAACCCGAATCGGACAGTAGTAGCTGATCCCGCGCATTATGCCAGCGATATTGACCATCTCCAGCTTCCGGAAAATGACCGTAATATAATTGTTTCATGCCATTATTATATGCCGATGGAGTTCACACATCAGGGCGCTGAATGGGTAAATGAAACCAAAGACCTTTCAGGCATAACATGGAAGGCGACCGAAGAGGAAAAACAAGCGGTTGATAATCATTTCGATAAGGCCCTGCAATGGGGCAAGGATCATAATCGACCGATTAACGTCGGCGAATTCGGCGCTATCAATAAAGCGCCAAGGTTCGACAGAATCCGTTGGACTGGTTATGTCGCCAATGCGGCTGTCAGACGTGGTTTCAGTTTTCACTATTGGGAATTCTGCTCCGGCTTTGGAGTCTATGATTCGCAAAGACGTGAATGGAATTCAAACCTCTTGAAAGTCATTGTACCGCAGAAAAAATAAACTCATCAACTTTTCTTGCCAAACAAAGAGGATATTGTATAATCTTTGTTTCTCAAATTATGAAAGGTATCTTTAATGGCTAAGTCTTCGAATAATAAAGTCGTTCTCGCCTATAGCGGCGGACTCGATACAAGTGTAATTCTGCCCTGGCTGAAAGAAACATACGGATATGACGTAATCGCTTTTGCTGCCGATCTTGGACAACAGGAAGAATTGACCGGTATAAAGAAAAAAGCTATCCAGTCCGGCGCTGTAAAGTGCATCGTCAAAGACCTGCGCAAGGAATTTGTTACAGAATATCTCTGGCCGATGCTCAAAAGCGGCGCAATCTATGAAAACGGCTACCTGCTCGGCACAAGCATTGCCCGCCCTCTTATCGCCAAGCATCAGGTTCTTGTCGCTCAGGAGCAAGGCGCCATCGGCGTCGCTCACGGAGCAACCGGCAAAGGCAACGATCAGGTACGCTTCGAGTTGACTTATATGGCTCTTGACCCATCTTTGAAAATAATCGCTCCCTGGAAAGACCCTCGGTTCGAATTGACAAGCCGTGAAGCCGCCATAGAATACGCTAAGGAACACAATATTCCAATCGACCAGACTACAACGAAAATCTATTCCCGAGACCGCAACCTCTGGCACATAAGCCATGAAGGTGCAGAACTCGAAGATCCGGCAAACGAGCCGTTAGACCGTTTGTTCGTTCTTTCAAATCCTGTAACTAAAGCGCCGAACAAGCCGGAGTATGTCACCATCGGTTTTGAAAAAGGCATTCCCGTAAGTCTTGACGGCAAAAAGATTGACGGAGTGAAAATCATCGAGCAGCTCAACAAAATTGGCGGCAAACACGCTGTAGGCCAAGCTGACGTAGTCGAAAATCGCCTCGTTGGGATCAAGTCTCGCGGCGTTTATGAGACCCCCGGCGGAACAATTCTCGTCGAAGCACATAAAGCGCTCGAAACATTAACGCTTGACCGTGATACGCTTCATTATAAACAGCAGGTTGCGTTAAAATACGCCGACCTCGTTTATAACGGCCAATGGTTCTGCAAGCTTCGCACCGCTCTGGACGCGTTTGTCGATGCGACTCAGCAGAACGTCACCGGCTCTGTAAGAATGAAACTTTATAAAGGCCGCTGCACACCTGCGGGCATAAAGAGCCCTAAGAGCCTGTACAATACGAAAATGGCAAGTTTTACGATGGGCGACGAATACAATCCGACAGACGCGACAGGCTTTATCCGTCTATTCGGTTTACAGATGAAAGTCGCAGGCGCGGTCGATAAGCAAAAATGATTCCTGAAGGATTGACAATTGCGTTTATGTTCGCAGTCGGTGCCTGCGTTGGAAGTTTTCTTAACGTGGTGATTTACCGTCTGCCGAGAGATCTTTCGATTGTTCATCCCGGCTCGGCCTGCCCTTCATGCAATACGCCGATAGCATTTTACGATAATATCCCGCTTGTTTCCTGGCTGCTGCTGTTAGGCAAATGCAGAAAATGCAAAGCTCGAATTTCGCCCCGGTATTTCGTCATAGAGTTGCTGACCGCCCTTATTTTCGTTGGCTTGTATCTTGTATATTTCCATTTCGATTTACGAAAAGGGGTTGGCGGCTTTTACCAGACCGGTTTCTTCTTGTACCTCATCCAAATAATTATGATTTCAGCATTTATTGCCGCTTCAGCGATAGACCTTGAGTTGCAGGTGATTCCGCTCTCTATTTGCTGGCTTGTTACAGCCGCAGGAATAATCGGCTCAGCTTTGGCAGTTTATGTCTATCCTTTTGAGAATATTCGTTTTTACAACCTTTTTCCTTCCGCATCCGCAAAGACTGGAATTTTAGCAGCCGGCGCTTTTATTGGTTTGATAACATCTTTGCTGTTACTTTTTAAGGGAATTATTACAACCAGCTACTCCGAACAGACAGCGGATAATACAAATTCTCAGGGGGAAAATCAGCAGCCGGAAAACTACAAACACCGCCTCGAAATGTTAAAAGAGGTAGTTTTTTTATTGCCAATAATGTTTGGTTCATTTATTGCTAACCAGGTTTACCAGAGAGTTCCCGGATTTCAGGACTGGTGGATAGATTTTTCACAAGTGCCTGCCGTTGCCGGACTTTTGGGCAGTTTATGGGGTTATTTTATTGGCTGCGCAGTCGTATGGGGAACACGGATTTTCGGTACTTTCGCCTTTGGCAAGGAAGCTATGGGACTCGGAGATGTACATCTAATGGGAGCCGCAGGCGCAGTCATCGGTCCATGGCCGGTTGTTGTCGCTTTCTTCATTGCTCCTTTCTTTGGGCTTGTTTGGGCTTTTATTTGTATGTTTTTTAAAAAAATGCAGCAAATTCCTTACGGTCCCTTCTTGTCAATTGGTGTTTTAGTCGTTATGATTCTAAACGATGCAGTTATGAATTGGCTGCATTTTGTTTTCTTTCATTGAAGTAAATGGATTTTTCTTGCTATAAGGAGATTGACAATGTTTAGTCTGAGAAAAAAAGTTTTGGCGTTAACCGTACTTCTTGTTTCTTTTGCTCTGATGAGCGGTTGTACGGATTATAAGAAAAAATATAATTCGCTGAATGTAGAGCACCAGAATCTTAAAGGATTGTACGATAATTGCAAATCGACCCTTGAAGGAAGCGCTTCTGAAAAAGAAGTTCTCGCCGGCAGATTAGCAGAGAGCCAGGCTGAACTGGAAAGAATGAAAAGCGAAATGGCAGGCGGCAAATCGGCTGCTGACGCTACCGGCTTCGATGGTTATGATGTTGATGTAAACGCAGAACAAGGCACGATTACAGTTACTTTGCCGGAATTGATTCTGTTTGATTCAGGCAAAGCCGCATTGAAAAACAGCGCAAAAGGCAATCTTGACGAGATTGTAAATGTTATTAACGATAAGTACAACGGAAGACTTATTGACGTCGTCGGCCATACCGATGCTGATCCGATTAAGAAGTCTAATTGGAAAGACAATTGGGAACTTTCATCTCAAAGAGCCCTTTCAGTATTGAGACAATTAAACTCTACAGGTGTTCCGGATAACAGACTCAGAGCGATCGGCTGCGGTTCAAGCAGACCTGTAGCTCCAAATTCCGGAAGTGGAAAGGCCCAAAACAGAAGAGTTGAAATCGTTGTACACATGAAATAATTGGGCCGATTAGCATAAATCACCCAACCAATTTCAGCCGTTTAAAGAACGGAATTAATAAACGGTTTTACAGTCCCGATGAAAGTCGGGACTGTTTTTTTGATGTCTTAGCGAGCACGCAATAACGAAATTGCGTTTATATGCAATTGTCAGGATGTCCGCAGACAGCCGCGGCAATTTCAAACGCTGGATCAATCGGATTGAGTAATAATTATCTTCGTCTAACCAGCAGTAATCCGCCGATTCCAAGAATCCCGACAGTCGCGGGCTCGGGAATCATTTGCGATGCGATTTGAAGCCCTGCCGCTTTCTTAGCTATATAAGAGCTTGTGTTGATTTCACTTTGAGTGGCTAACGTATTATCCATTGAAAAATTAATCAAAGTCGCGTGCCCTGTTATCCCTCGCTGCGCAAGTATTGTCGTTAAATCAACCGTGAGCTGACCGTTCCACAATTTTCCTGTAACAATCCCGTTGGCAATATCCCAATTACCATTGTCGCTCATCAGCATATTGACAGAAATAAATTCAGGAAACAGCAGAGACGAATTATCAACTCCAAGAATAGTAATAAAGATGCTGCTGGCGACACTTGCCTTAGTATTTACCGTGCCGCTGCCGGAAAGCGTAAGATCGCCAAACTCCTGAAACTTCAGCTTGTCAATGTAGTTGTTATTCTTTGCGGCGATAGTCATATCCAGCTTGCCGTCAGTAATGTCAGAAACGCCATTAGACGCCTGCGAACTGAAAGTCATTTGTGTAAAAATAAGCGAATCGCCAAGCACTTGGGGCGTACCAAACAAAGGCTCAGTATCGCCGCTTGACATACTTGTTTCAGAAATATTATGATAACTGACATTTACACCTGAATAATTGCCGTAAGATACTGTGGCATTAGCTGGTAATGACAAGATGCCAAGTACATACAATGACACCACGAGAATTGATTTAGTTTTCATTCTTCTTCCACTTCCCAAAAACTATATGCAAATAGAGTTGGCTACGAACCCGCCCTGAAACTATACTATAATATACCTCTTAACTAAATTAAGTCAATATAAATTTTTGTTCTTAAGCAAAAGATTCCGGCACTTTAGGACAAAAAACATAATCAAAAGGGAGATTTATATCATAAAAAAAGCCCCGTTTATTAAAAACGAGGCTTTACTCAATTTAATTGTTTTTAAAGACTAAATTTTGCCGACAACAAGACACGCGTTATGGCCGCCAAATCCAAATGAATTGCTCGCGGCATAATTTACTTTTCGTTCCTTTGCGGCTTTAGGCACAAAATCCAATTTTGGATCGCATTTGGGGTCCACATTATCCAGGTTAATCGTCGGATGAATTATAGAAGTTTCCATAATCTTGCATGTAGCCACTAATTCGATTGCGC
>JAKJEQ010000125.1:0-270 GCA_022705345.1 Planctomycetota bacterium
GACCGCATCGGCCAGACAAAGGAGCAGCTTGAAAGTATGCTCGGAGGAAAGGCGCAGAATCAGGCACGCCTTGAAGATATAAACAAGGTAATCGCCGAACTCCAGCAGCAGCTCGAAGCCAAACGCAATCAGATTGCCGAAATCGACCAGCAGGCCGCGATTACAAACGAAGAGCTCGCCAAAACCCGGGAGCAGAGAAGCGCAATTCAAAGCGAAATGAAAGTCATTTCCGATATGGAATCGCGCCGCGAAGGTCTCGGCAGTTCCGTG
>JAKJEQ010000125.1:294-6242 GCA_022705345.1 Planctomycetota bacterium
AAATTCTTTCTCAGGCTCAGAACAAACCTTTCATAAAGGGTATCATCGCGGACATCATCCGCGCAAATCCGCAATACGCGAATTCTATTGAAGCCGCCCTCGAAGGCAAAGCGGATGCGATCGTTACGAACGATATTCAGCAGGTCATCAATGATAAATCTTTAACAGAACAGGCAGGCGGCAGAGTAAAATTCATCTGCACGCAGAACATCGAGCCATTGGTTGAGACGCTCGAAATTCCGCAAGTACAGGGTGTCATCGGCAGAGCCGTTGAATTTGTTACTTTCGACCATCAATATGCCCAGCTTGCATGGCAGCTTCTCGGCAAAACTATTATTGTCGAAAATATTCAGACGGCCTTTGAGCTTAATTCTTTATGCTCAAAAGGATTCAGCTTTGTTACAGTCGGCGGCGAAACGCTAAGCAGCGACAGCAGCTTCTGCGCTGGTCCGATTGGCAAAACCGTCGGCCTGATTTCAAGAAAAAGCCGACTCGCCCAGCTTACAGAGCAGCTCCAGCAAGTCTCGACAGCTATCACAGCTCTTGACGAAAAGCTCGCCGCGGGATTGCGGGAAAATCAGCACCTCGAAAAACTCTGCAAGGATTACAGAACTTCCGTCTACGAGGCAAACACAGAAAAAACAAATATCGTTTCAGACCTCAACGTTATCGAGCAAAACATAAAACGCCTGACAAACGAACAGCCGATTCTCGCAAGCGAAATCCAGTCTCTCGAAAAGCAGATCAACGATACAGTTCAAAAAGAATACCAATCGAAACAGCAGCTTGAGGAACTGGAAACGGTCAACGCCCAAAGAGCCGAAAAGATTAAAGAGCTCGAATCGCTTCTTGCGGAAAAGAAACAGACCGCCCAGCAGCACGCCGCAGAAATGACAGAGCTGAAAGTTTTCCTCGGCCAAACCGCTGAACAGAAAAAAGCGATTGAACAGAGAATCGCCAGTCTGAAAATGCAGATTGATCATAATAAGAACGAATTGGATTCCGCTCAAACCAACATTCAGACCTGCACAGAGCAGATTGACAGCGGTTTGAAGGAAATAGAAACCAGCGAATCGAGCATCTCCGAAATGCTTACGCAAAAAGAAGTGACGCACAACCAAAGCGTCGAGCTTCATCAGCAGGTCGAGGAAATGCTCCAGAATCGCAGCGATACCGAAGAAACTCTCAAACAGGACAGGCAAAAACAGGCCGAGCTTGAGCAGCAGATCAATTCACTTAAATTGGAACTCGGCCAGCTTCAGGTACGCTCAACCGACCTCATCGCCAGGGTTACCGAAGAGCTTGGCATGGATTTGGTCAAGGAATATGAAACTTATAACTCCACAGGCGAGACCAACTGGGACGCCGTCCGCGAGGAAATCGCCGAATTGCGAGGAAAGATTGAACGCCTCGGAAATGTCAACGTCGATGCTATCGAGCAGCAGGAAGAACTTGAAAAACGAAACGAATTTCTCACGACACAAATTGAAGACCTCAATAACAGTAAAAATCAGCTCCAGCAATTGATTGCAAAGCTCAACAAGGAATCGATAGAGAAGTTTACCGCGACATTCGAGCAGGTCAGAATCAACTTCCAGGAAGTCTTCCGTAAACTCTTCGGCGGCGGAAAAGCAGATATCCTCCTCGAAACACCGGAAGATATTCTCGAATCGGGCATCGAAATCATCGCACGTCCTCCGGGCAAAGAGCCTCGAAGCATTAGCCTTTTAAGCGGCGGCGAAAAAACCATGACCGCTATCGCGCTTCTGTTTGCAGTATTTAAATCCAAGCCGTCGCCCTTCTGCTTCCTTGACGAAGTTGACGCGGCTCTTGACGAAGCGAACAACGAGCGGTTCAACTTGATCGTGCAGGAATTCAAAAAGATGTCGCAGTTTGTTATTATTACGCACGCAAAACGCACGATGAGCATCGCGGACTTGCTTTATGGAATAACAATGCAGCAAAAAGGAATCAGCAAGCGAATCAGCGTAACGTTCGATTCTCCGCAGCCCGAGCGGGAAGAAGAAGCCGCCGTAGCGTAATATCATTCGGGAGAGCTTTTTGGGTAAAACAATTTTGCTCTTGGCAGATGTTTAAGTTTTTCGTAAGTAGGCCGATTTACGGGAAAACCCCATCGTGCAAAATAAGGGTAGAAATTTGCTCCAGCAGCTAAACTTAACTCTTCTACAAAAAGGTTGGCTTTTTTTCGGGTTTCGTGAAATTCCGGGCAGTCGTTTGTTCTAATCCGTTCTGCATATTTCGCAAACATCTTTTTATAAGTATCCCAGCCATATTCATCTACAACATGATTTAGAAATCCGATCATCAGCCATTTTTCATTTTTTATCCGTTCGAAATCACGTTCCCCTGATTCATGATAAGACTTCGCATTTTCTTTCCATACTGGCTCTTTGCCTTGCAATTCTAATTCCTGACAGGCGTAAAAAGCGAAAAATTCAGCCCAACTCTCGTTATCTCCGTCTCCAAAAACAAAATAATGTTTCATGCCAATAATAAAACCATGCCCTAATTCATGCATCAATCCCCAGCTCGGATTTTTATAGTTCGATTTTTCAAGTTCTCCGATAATATATTCAATTCTATCGTCCCTTGATAGTATAGGATTACCGGAGGACATATGATAAGACATATTATCAATATTCAAAATTACAATCTTATCACCATCAAACGGTTTTATCCCATCAGTTAAATTTGCGTAACGCTCATACACTGCATCCAATTGCTTTATAAAGTCTACTGGTTTATTACATTTGATGAAAAACCTGTATGGCATACTTATAATAACATGCTCACCTTCAACAACATAATGGTACATATCTTTGTTTAATGAGATGCTGTTCATGATAGAATCGTTATCATGTTCTACAATGCAAAACTTTATTACTTCTATCGGCATTCTTGCTGATAGAGGCTGAAAATCGATGATCGAATACCTATGAGGGCTATCTTGATTATTTAGCGGGGTTTTATCGATACTTGTTTTTGAATATTCAAATCCAAGATGTTCTCCTAACTTATTTAAAGGAAACGCTTTAATATCGTAAAGATTATTTCCCTCTTCCCAAAAATATCCCATTCCAGTCATTAGAAGACTTCCGCCATGTTCAACATAGGAAACAATAGACTGTATTTCATTCGGCTCAATAATTCGAGTTGGCCGAACAATAATAAATATGTCGCAATCTTTTAAAACATCTTCTGACACCACCGAACCTAATTCACCTATTTCGATGTTCCTTGCCGCAAAAAAATCCTTTGCTTTTAAAGTCAAATTATTTTTACTAAACCAATTTGTAATATGGGTATAAATAATAACTTTTTTATGCTTAAAATTATTTCCAAGCCAATTTAAAATATTAACTGTAAATTCATTATTTGCACTTGGATCAATTAACAATCCATCATGCCCTAAAGCTACAAATCGACCTTTTTGATATTCAGATGCAATCGCAACGGGAGGATAGGAATTTTGCGGCCATTTAGTATCGCCTGTATAAGCTTTGTGATTTCCCCAGAACAAAGGAACAATATCAGGTTTTGATGCCGCTATAGCAGTAAACCGCCAGTTTTCCTCGCCGAGAGATTTGACGTCTTGAGTAAGCTCATTAAAGATGTCCATTTGGTGATTTGAATATTTTTGTGCATATATAGGAAAAGAGGAAACAAGCAAAATTAAATAAATAAATGGCCTTAGAAATATATTTACCCTGGATAATTGCATTATTTTATCCTAAAAAACTGTAAAGAATTATTTCCTGCTTTGCTCCTTTATATTCGAAAGCTTTGTTAAATTATAAACATTATGCGATTTTACGCAATTTAATATCTTCAAATAGTTTTGATAAAAAATTTGCTTTTAAGACATTAAACCATCTAAAAATCAGGTTGATAAATAGCAAAAAATAAGGTATTCTCAACTCGGATTCATTAGAAGTAAGGATATAAAGAAGCAAAAATAAGGATTGAGTATTCGGAGTTAATTCCTTCCTTACTTCATTAATTCCTTATTTCCTTACTTCTTCTGTGAAGGCTTTAAAATTGGCTGAAAAAATTAACTTACACAAACTAAACAACGGAATGACTGTGATAGGCATAGAGATACCTGCCGTCCGGTCTGCCGCATTCGAACTTCTCATTCCTTCCGGCGCGGCTATTATGCCCGAAAATTCCTGCGGTGCCGCTTCGGTTATTGAAGACTGGATTTTCAGGGGAGCCGGCGGCAAAACAAGCCGGCAGCTAAACGACCTTATGGATGGAATCGGGCTTCATCGTGGCAGCAGCGTAGATTCAAAACATATCACTCTCGCCGCCGCCATGCAGGCCGAAAAATTGTCCAAAGCAATCGATATACACGCCGATGTAATTCTTCGTCCGTCTCTCGAAGATGCGCAGTTTGAATATTCAAAACAGCTTGCGTATCAGGGTGTTCTAAGTCTTGACGATGACCCGAGACACAAAATTATGCTCCTGCTGAGAGAGCATTTCTATCCCGACCCACTGGGCAGAAATACAGTCGGCAAAAAAGAAGATTTGGAAAATTTGTCCGCCGATAAATGCAGACAGATAATCGCTGATAATTTTAATATAGCAGACTGCATCATTGCCGCCGCAGGGAAAATCGATTTTGATGATTTTTGCAAACAGCTCGAAAAACTTTTCGGCAGTGAAAGACCGAAAATCGCCAAACCCCTGTTGTTCAGCAGAAAAGACCATGTCTATCATCATTATCCCTACGAAGGCGCACAAGTTCACATCGGTATTATGACAAACAGCGTTACCGCCAATGATGAAAACTATTACAATGCCAGATTGGCTGTTGCGATACTTTCCGGCGGAATGAGCTGCCGTCTCTTCACCGAAGTCCGCGAAAAGCGAGGCCTCTGCTACGCAGTGGGAGCAAGTTATCATACGCTCAAAGAAATGGCCGGCATCGGTTGTTACGCAGGCACCACACCCGACAAGGCCCAGCAGACTTATGATGTAATTCTGGCTGAATTCAAAAAACTTGCCGATGGCATCACCGAAGAAGAACTTCAGCGAGCGAAAATCGGATTGCAGAGCCTGCTTGTTATGCAAAGCGAATCCACAATCGCCCGCGCCGGAGCGGCCGCTGACGATTTTTATCGTATAGGCAGGGTGAAAACTCTTGACGAGATTAAACAGAAAATCGACCAGACAAGCGTCAGCACCGTTATGTCTTTCTTAAAGAAAAATCCTTTTGAAAAATTCTGCTCTGTGACCCTCGGGCCGACAGAGATTAAACCGGTACAATAATGGAATTCAAACATAAAAAACTTGCCAACGGTTTGAACATAATAGGCGAACTCAATCGCGACGCTCAATCCTCGGCCTTCGGCTTCTTTGTCCGCACAGGTTCAAGGGACGAAACCGGCGAAATCAACGGCGTTAGTCATTATCTCGAACACATGCTCTTTAAGGGCACGGATAAAATTTCGGCCTTTGATGTTAACCTGAAATTTGACGAGCTCGGCGCACAATACAACGCGCAGACTTCCGAAGAAAATACAATCTTTTATTCCGCCACTTTGCCCGAACAGATTTATAAAGCGGTCGAATTATGGTGCGAAATGATGAGGCCCGCTCTCAGGGATGACGATTTCAATATGGAAAAAAATGTCATTCTCGAAGAGATCGCGATGTACAAGGACAACCCGTTCTGGGTCCTGTACGAGAAGGCGATGGAGGTGTACTACCACACCCACACGCTGGCGCACCGCGTGCTGGGGACGGACGACACGATCAAGGCGCTCAACCGTGAGCAGATGAAGGGGTACTTCGACTTCCGGTACTCGGCGGACAACACGGTGGTCGCTTTCGCGGGGAAGCTGGATTTTCACACCTGCGTGCGCGATATCGAGAGCAACTGCGGGAAGTGGCAGCGGACCGGGGCGGTGCGTGATTCGGCG
>JAKJEQ010000126.1:0-345 GCA_022705345.1 Planctomycetota bacterium
AATTATCAGTTCTGAAAGGCGAGGCAGGCAAACCTTTTTTATTGTAAAGGTTTACTTCCATCCAATCTGCCCAGCCTTAACGAACAGCTTTTGGTTTTTTAACTTGATCAGACCATACAATAACATTACCACGATTAATTTTAGCATTTGCAGGAACAAAATTTCCGTCTTCGCCGGCAACAACAAAACCCCTCAATTTTTGTCCTTTAGGGGTTTTAAGCCCTGATTTAGCATATTTAAAAGATAATCTGATTTTATCGTTTTCGATCTTCATATCTTTATATATAGGCCCTGAATAGGTCATATTTTTATAACCATAATCTTTTGCAAAAGCCCACAAAGCAA
>JAKJEQ010000126.1:355-6095 GCA_022705345.1 Planctomycetota bacterium
GCCGCTTGGCGACATCCTGTTTATTTCCTGGGTGTATATTATTAGGTTCACCGATGTCCATGGCAACAGCCATTCCGGTGTTTGCCAATGCAAGCGTTTTTAACTGAGCTTCTCTTAGAATCGCCCAATTTGCATTTGATGAAGTTTTATTGTAAGCAGCAAGCTGAACATAATAAAAAGGAAAATCCCCCTGGTTCCAATCATTTCGCCAGTTTGTAATCATAGCGGGGAATAAGGTTTTGTAAATAATTGCATCATTGGCAGTAAAAGCGTTTGACTCGCCCTGATACCAAATAACGCCTTTAATCGCAAACGGGATTAATGGATGAATCATCGCGTTATATAGACTTGCGGATTTTTGTTCCGCTCTCAATTGCATCGGCGGATGCGGTTTTTTTGCGGCAGGTTTACCGGCGGCGACTGCTTTCATCACTTCTTTTTTCCATTGATTTAGAGTTTGAGCGTATTGCTTTTCATAAACGTCTTTATTCGCTTTATTGTTGACGTCAATTATAACGTACTTTTTCAATAATGGATCATTAACGAGAATATCCTTGCTTGTCCATGATTGCGCAGGTGTTCCTCCATAAGAGGAATTAATAAGGCCGACAGGAGTTCTTAATTTTTTATGAAGCTGCCTCCCAAAGTAGTATCCGACAGCGCTGAATTCAGCCGCTGTTTCAGGATTACATTCTAACCACTCGCCAACACAATCATTCTGCGGTTCTTCAGCGGCCGTTCTTTTTACGCTGAACAGTCTTATCTTGGGGAATTTCGCTTTCAATAATTCTTTTTTTGAGTTTGCAGATTGTTTAACTGGCCATTGCATATTTGATTGGCCTGAACAAAGCCAAACCTCGCCGATGAGGATGTTAGAAATGGTACGGTTTTCTTTTCCACAGGATATTCTAAGAGTACTTATTTTCGCTTTTTTCGGAGTTTTGATTTTGGCCATCCACTTCCCCTCATTGTCAGATTTGGTAATAATGCTGGTTTTAACCCAGGAAGGAGAAATGACTATTTCACTATTCGGTTCAGCTTGGCCCCAAATAGGAGCTTCGAAATCAGCCTGCAAAACCATATTGTCGGAGATAATGGAAGGTAATGAGATTGCGGCAAAAGAAAGCGGTGATGATAAAACAAAAATCCATAAACAAAGCATTTTCTTCATTTTAAGTCCTTTTTGATTAATGATAATAATCAATTGCCCGTCATTTTAAGTTAAATACCCTAATCTTTTATTAAAAAAATGCAATTTCTAATTTTTTAATTCTGAATATAATGACTATTGACTATTGACTGAATATTCCATATTATTCTTAGTTTTAGGCATTTATAAGGAGTGTTATTGTGGCTCAAACAGACGATTTTCGTAATATAGTTTTACTTGGACATGGCGGCTCGGGTAAGACGAGCATCGCCGAAGCGATTCTTCACAAGACTGGGAAAACAAACAGGTTAGGTACAGTCGAAGAGAAAAATACTGTTAGTGATTATGATGATGAAGAAAAGGAAAGAGGCAATTCGATTCATTCTGCCATTATGCACACAAAGCACAATGGAAAAGAAATAAACGTTATTGATACTCCGGGCTATCCTGATTTCATCGGAGCGGCTTTGACTTCAATACCAGCGGCAGATTGCTGCGTCATTGTAATCAATGCGTCAACCGGCATTGAAATCAATACTCGAAAACTTTTCCAGGCTTCTACCGAAGCTGAAAAGGCTAAAATAATAGTTATCAACAAAATCGATTCTGATACAGCAGATATACCTGAACTGCTGAAACAAATACAACAGACTTTTGGGACCCAATGCAGGTGCGCAAATCTTCCAAATGCGGATAAGTCATCGGTTATCGACTGTCTGACAAAAAGTTCAGGCGAAGCGCTTTTCTCCGATGTTGAGAGTGCACATACCGAGCTGGTTGAGAGCGCAATCGAAGCTGATGACAAGTTAATGGAAGCATATCTCGGGGGCGAAGAGGTTTCGCAGCAGCAAATTGCAGATGTTTTTGCAAAAGCTCTGGCACAAGGCAAAATTATTCCTGTCCTTTTCACAAATGCTAGAAAAGAGATTGGTATCACTGAATTGCTCGATTTGGTTACTACTTATGCTCCATCGCCGGCACAGGTAAAACCTGCAAAACTTACCGATGGCGAAAACGTTGCGGAACTCAAGGCCGACCCGTCAGGACCTTTGGCAGGATTAGTTTTCAGAATCGGCCTCGATCCTCGCTCAAATATGAAATACGCTACCATTAGAATCTTTAGCGGTACATTAAAAAGCGATACTGCGATGATGAGAGGCAATGATAAAAAGCCTATCAGGCCGGGTCACGTTCTTAAAAACCAGGGTGCTGAAATCAGCGAAATTCCTGTCGGTGTTGCGGGAGATATTGTAACCCTTGCGAAACTCGAAGAGTTGCAGATTGGCGATTTGATTCATGATGGTAAGGTTGCCGGCAAATTCGAAATGCCCCACGTACCGGCCCCAATGTTCAGCCTTGCACTTGAACCGACTTCAAAGGGTGATGAGCAGAAATTGAGCATTGCGATGGAAAAACTGACAGAAGAAGATGTTTGCTTCAAAGTCAGCCGCGACCATCAGACGCACGAACTTGTTATCAGCGGTATGGGGGATTTACATCTGAGAGTTATGCTTTCGAAAATGGAAAAAAGATTTAAACTGGCGGTAACTACAAAGAAGCCCAAGATTCCATATCGTGAGACAATTACTGCCAAAGCTGAAGGCCATTATCGCCATAAAAAACAAACGGGCGGTGCAGGCCAGTTTGGTGAAGTATTTTTGCGTGTTGAACCTGCTCCTCGCGGGTCAGAGCCGACCTTGCAGTTCTCGTGGGATATCTTCGGAGGCTCGATACCTGGTCAGTTCGAAGCCCCAATCCTGAAAGGTGTTCAGGAAATTATGGAAAACGGCGCTGTTGCGGGTTTCCCGATGAAAGATGTCAAAGTCTCGATCTATGACGGCAAACACCATCCGGTTGATTCAAAAGAAGTAGCTTTCCGTGCAGCAGGCAAGGGAGCATTTCTCGATGCTATTCAGAAAGCCAAACCTTGTCTTCTCGAACCGATTGTGAATATCGAAATAACAGTTCCGGCCGATTATGTTGGTAATATCGCAGGTGACCTGTCCAGCCGTCGCGGCAGAGTACAGGGACAGGATATGCTCGCAGGAAATATGATGGTTATAAAGGCTCAGGTTCCATTGTCAGAAGTCGCAAGCTATGACAGTCAATTGAAAAGTGTGACAGGCGGTCAGGGCAGCTATTCAATGACTCTCAGTCATTATGAGGTTGTGCCGCCCAACGTACAGCAGCAGGTTGTAGCTCAATACGCCAAACAGAAACAAGCTGAAGCCGAATAACTCAGAAGGTAGCTATGCTTGGAAAGCTTTCTAAAAAAGAAAGCGGAGAAAAGAAGGCATTAGACCCGGTCTGCGGAATGACTGTCCAGCCATTACAGGCTGCGGCAATGAAGTCCTACGAAAATAAAGACTATTATTTCTGCAGCTTGAGATGTGCGCAGAGGTTTGAAGCCGATCCTGAAAAATATCTCATAGAAAAATCAGAAATCAAACCTCCCCAAAAAACTGATATGGAAACGGTCTACACCTGCCCAATGGATCCCGAGGTTCGCCAAAAAGGGCCCGGCAGTTGTCCTAAATGCGGAATGGCATTAGAGCCCGAGGAGGAAACGGCTGAGGAAAAACCAAATCCCGAACTTATTTCTATGACAAGACGTTTCTGGATAAGCCTGGTTTTGACTGCACCGATAATTTTCATCGCAATGGGGCATCATATTTCTCCTGAATTTATAGAGTCTATCGCTTCGATGCGTACCCTGCATTGGTTCGAATTCGTTCTGGCAACCCCGGTTGTTCTCTGGTGCGGTTGGCCTTTTTATGTAAGGTGCCGGCAATCTTTCGTAAATCGCAGCTTAAATATGTTTACACTTATTGCCATTGGTGTTTCTGCTTCTTACGCATATAGTGTAGTTGCGCTCATCGCGCCTCAAATATTCCCGGCTTCATTTCGAAATCAGCATGGAGGAGTCGATGTTTATTTCGAACCTGCCGCCGTAATTACCGCTTTGGTTTTGATGGGACAGGTTTTAGAGCTTCGTGCCAGGAGCAAAACAAGCAGCGCGATAAAAGAACTTCTGGGACTTGCCCCCAAAACAGCAAAAAAAATCTTCGCTGATGGCTTGGAAAGAGATGTATCAATCGAAGATGTGAATGCAGGCGATAAATTACGAATCAGACCGGGTGAGAAAATTCCGGTTGACGGAGTTGTGCTCGAAGGTTCAAGTTTCGTAGATGAATCGATGATTACCGGCGAACCTGTACCGGCAGAAAAAAAGAAAGATTCCAATGTAGTCGGCGGAACTATTAATGGCACCGGAAGTCTTGTGATGCAGGCTCAGCGGGTCGGTTCAGAAACTATGCTTGCACAAATAGTTAAAATGGTTTCGCAGGCACAACGCAGTAAAGCGCCGATTCAGAAAGTTGCCGATGTTGTGGCGTCTTACTTTGTTCCGGCAGTTTTGGCTATTGCGGTGTTTACTTTTTTTGTGTGGTCAATTTTCGGGCCTTCTCCGAGGTTTGCTTATGCTCTTGTTAATGCTGTAGCGGTTTTGATAATTGCCTGTCCCTGTGCATTGGGATTGGCAACACCTCTTTCAATTATGGTTGGCCTTGGCAGGGGAGCCAAAGCAGGAGTACTTATAAAAAACGCTGAAGCCTTGCAGCATCTTGAACAAATTGATACTCTTGTTTTTGATAAAACAGGCACACTCACAGAAGGAAAGCCGAAGGTGGTAACTGTAGATACTATAAAAGGTTTTGATAAAAATAACTTAATTGCCATTGCTGCCGCCCTCGAAAAACACTCAGAACATCCAATTGCATCTGCGATTACAAGGTATGCCCAGGCGAAGAATATCAAGCTTGAGGATGCCGCAGGATTCGAATCGATTACAGGAAGAGGTGTAAGCGGAACTATTAATGGTAAAAAAATAATTATCGGTAATCAAAAATTTATCGAAGAAAGCGGGGTTGATGTTTCGCCGATCATCCAAAAAGCCGACTCATTGAGGCATGATGCACAAACAATTGTAATGACGGCCGTCGATGGAAGTATAATAGGATTATTCGGGATTGCAGACCCTGTAAAGGAAACCACTTTAGAAGCTGTAAGCGAACTTAAAAGAATTGGGATTGAACTTGTAATGCTCACAGGCGATAATCAGACAACCGCCGAGGTAATTGCAAAAAAACTCGGAATAGAAAATGTCAAAGCGCAGGTGCTGCCCCAACGTAAAAATGAAATCATAACACAACTGCAGAAAGAACGAAAAATAGTCGCAATGGCAGGAGACGGCATTAATGATGCACCTGCTTTGGCAGCCGCTAATGTCGGGATTGCCATGGGAACAGGTACCGATGTGGCAATGGAAAGTGCCGGCATAACGCTTGTTAAAGGAGATTTACGGGGAATTCTAAAAGCCCTAAAACTTAGCAAGGCAACAATGAAAAATATCAGGCAGAATATATTTTCCGCTTTCTTTTATAACTCTGTTTCGATACCTGTTGCAGCCGGTTTGCTTTATCCTTTTTTAGGTGTTCTGCTTAGTCCCATCATAGCAGCAGCGGCGATGAGTTTCAGTTCTGTTTCCGTTGCCACCAATGCACTTCGCCTGAGAAAAGTAAAACTATGATT
>JAKJEQ010000127.1 GCA_022705345.1 Planctomycetota bacterium
GTTTAGCTGCTTCTGCCCTATTATGGAAGTTGGCCCCACAGAAAACAAAGGGTTCTGGGATATGACAGAACAGCCGCACTATGATAAAAATCTCATCGCAATCTGGCGGCTTTATTCGATAGTTCACGAGAAAATGATTGATTATTCTTTAGCGCAGGCAAAAATTGCCGCCAAAACAGGAATGCCGATTGCCAGACCATTGTTCCTGAATTTTCCAGAACAGAAACAGTCATGGCAGACTTACATGTACGGGCCTGATATTCTTGTTTCCGCGATTTGGGAAAAAGGCAAAACTCGGCATTCGTTGTATCTTCCCGCCGGAGAAAAATGGAGCGATGCATGGAACAAGAAAAAAATATATGACGGCGGACAAACTATTACTGTCGATGTCCCGGTTTATAAAATTCCGATATTTATTCGCAATGGCGGAGATATAGACCTTGGCGATCTCAATAAAATTTATAAAGAATCAGTAAAAATCGCCGCCAAAAAGCCAAACCTCAAAAAATTACAGGCAGGCGAGTTTCCCAAAAAGTAACATAAAGCCCCAAAACATTTTACGCCAAAACAAGTATAGATTATAAGATACTTGTGAGGCGTTAATATGAAAATTAAGCGGCTTTTGCTCGTTTTGGCCTTGTTTTGGGGAACCGTTATTCTTGTAAAACTTGCCAATTCGAAACAAAACAATCAAAAAATTGTCGAGGATAATACCATGTATAGAAAACTTGCTCCTGAGGAAGAACGTGTAATAATCCATAAAGGTACAGAAAGACCATTTACGGGCAAGTATAACGACTTCGATGAACCGGGACTTTATGTCTGCAAAAGATGCGGTTTCGCTTTGTTCGAATCTGAATCTAAATTCAAATCCCAATGCGGCTGGCCCAGCTTCGATGACCAAATTCCCGGAGCCGTTATTTCGCAGGTTGATGCCGATGGAATACGAACTGAAAATCTGTGCGCAAATTGCGGCGCTCATCTCGGTCATGTTTTCGAAGGCGAAGGATACACCGAAAAAAACGTGCGTTACTGCGTTAACTCCGTTTCAATGGATTTCGTGGCCAACGGTCAAAGAGCCGTTTTTGCCGGCGGTTGTTTCTGGGGTGTCGAACATCTTTTCAAAAATACGCCGGGAGTAATTTCAGTTACATCCGGCTATACCGGAGGCAAAAACCAAAGACCGACATACGAACAGGTTTGCAGCGGAAAAACAGGACATGCCGAAGCCGTCGAAATTGTTTTTGACCCCGCTAAAACCAATTATGAAATTCTAACAAAATTGTTTTTCGAAATTCATGATTTTACGCAGTCCAACAGGCAGGGACCTGATGTTGGCGAGCAGTATCGAAGCGGAATTTTTTATTTTAATGATGCGCAGAAAAAGACCGCCGAGAAGTTAGTAAAATTTTTGAAAGGCAAAGGCTACGATGTGAAAACTGAAATTACAGAGGCGGCAACATTCTGGCCTGCCGAAGAATATCACCAGGATTATTACGAAAAGACCGGCAAAACGCCCTACTGTCACACTTACAAAAAAATATTTTAATTACTGCCAATACGTGCAGTCCAGCAGCCAGAATTCGCTTAAAGCCTGTAAGTCGTAAATGTTGATCCAGCCGTCGCCTGTCACATCGGCCGGACTTTCGAGATCGTAAGTCTGCCAATCCTCCGCCAGAGCTATAAAATCTGCGAATGTCACAGGATTACCGTCGTCCATCTTCGGACAGCACCCTTTTAATCTTCCGTCCCAGCCCGCAAGACGAGCGAACATCCACCAGCAAGCGCGTCCTTTAAGAACGCAGTTAAGCCTTGACTGTGTCGTCGGCGTATCGCTGTGAGCGCAGCTTGTGCATCCGCTGTAGCCTGTTACGCCGTTGCCGGTTGTGAGCTTTTCCAGTTCTGTTCCGGGATTCGCGTTGCACCATTCGCGGGCCCAGTTGTTCGGTCTGCCCGGATTATAATCGAGATTGTCCCACATAGGCCTGTTATAATAATATATGCCGTCCGGATCATAGCATTCAATATCAGCAAAATCAAAAAGCACTCTGTCATAAGTTTCACAATGTGCTCGAATCTGCTCATTAGCCTGATATATAAATCCGCTTTCTGGCTGTCCCTCCGCATGGCCTGTCATAAAGACAAATATGACCGGATGTTCTGCCGCCCGCGGACTTGTTCCGCCAACTGAATACTCGCTGACGAGAATTTCCATATTATCCAGATAACGCTGTATATTATGATTATTGATGCTGCACCACGACCACATAATTACATTGACATGATTGTTTGCAGAGTTGTTGAGCAGATTCCTTGTTGCTGTCACCCATGGCGTAACGCCATAAGCGTCTATAGTATCTCCGACACTTAAATCCTGGCAGCCGGGAATGCCGTTATCGTCGAGATCAAGTCCGCTTACGCCTGTGTCCGTCCAGTTATATTTAGCGCTGAAAGAGGGAAAATTTTTCAGCGCGTTCATCCCCGTAATAAGCTGACTGCCGTGTGAGGTATGCTGATAAGCTATATGCAAATCCTGCTTTGCCTTTTCAATCCAGTAATCGGGAATGCCATTGAATTGTGCCGCCGAATTATGATCAACCAAAAGCTGCGCATAACAGCAAGATGACAAAATTGCCGAAATTACAAATATCGCCCTCATATTTAGCCTCCTTTTGATTTATGGCAGTATTATACCATAAAAAGATATAAAAGGAAGCAAATTTTACTTGCAGGGATCAGCCTTATAATTGACTATTTCGTAAGCTCCGATTTGATCAAGCTGCGGTTTTACTTTATCAAAATCGCAAACAACAACAGTGTTGAAAGTCTCGGCTTTCAAATATTCACGCATTACGCTGTTTACATCCGCAACCGTTACCTTGTTGTAATTGATTACTTCTTTCGACAAATCGTTAATTGTAAAGTCACGCATAATCGAAGTTAAAATTTTATCCGCGACCTGCCCGGGCGATTCAAGCTGAAGAGGAATTGCTCCTGAGATATAATTTTGCGCTTTTTGCAGTTCGTCTTCGCTTACGCCTTTATCGCTTAAATTTTGTATCTCTGAAAGAATCAGCTTGTAAGCGTTATAAAGTTCCTGGTTTCGCGTCGAAGTAGTGATATTCAAAACTCCGTAGTTGGAATGAATATTTGTGAAGCTGCCGATGTGATAGGTCATCCCGCCTTTTGACCTGACGGCGTATGTAAGCCTCGAAGAAAAATTCCCGCCGCCAAGAACATAATTCGCAAGTTGATAATCGTAATATCTCGAACTGGTGCTGTCCGGCGACCATTGGTTTAGATAAATAACAGCTTGAGTCATACCGGGCTTATCTACAACCCTGATTTTACCTTTGGCATGAAAATCAGGTTTAGTTTCAAAACGTGCTGGAATTTCCGCCCGCTGCCACGAACCGAACCTTGCAGTTATTTCTTGGAGCATCTGCCCCGTTTCGAAATTTCCTATTACGAGCATAATAGAATTGTTCGGACGATAATACGTTTCATAAAACTTGCGAATGTCTTTTATCTTTAGCGACTCAATACTTTTCTTTGTGTTAGTACGCCCCAGCGGATTCCCCTTTTCAAACAACACACACCTTCCGTGATTAAATGCGATAGTGTCGTTGTCCGTAAGATTAATTTGAACGCTGTTGAGCATATCTTTTTTGATTCTGTTGTAGCCGTCCGATGGAAACGAAGGATGCAGCAGAATGTCTGAAAATATATCCAGTCCTCTGCCGGAAAACTCGCTCAAAAGATCCATACCGATAATAACAAATTTCGGCTGAGGCGAAACCGACAAACCGCTGCCTATCGCGGCAATATCGTCTGCTATCTGGCCGGATGTTCTGGTTGCGGTACCTTCCTGCAGCATGCTCGCGGTAAAATCGGCAATGCCTTCTCTGCCGATAGGCTGATCCGCACGAGCGGCGTTAACAAGCATCCTGTAAGAAATTGTCTCCTGCTGGTTTTGTTCTATCAGCATCACACGAAGTCCGTTAGGCAAAGTGATATCTTTTACCGGGGGATAATTTATTATCTGCTGCTCAGCGCAGGCAAATACCGAAAACGAAAAAATAACTGCAATTAAAGCGCATTTGATAATTTTCACAGTAAATCCTTATTTAAAAATCGATTTGAAAAATCCTGCAAGACTTGCGAGAAAATTCTTCTCTCGTGGTTCAAAATAAACGGTTCTAACATTATCACGGTTAAAATACCTGTTTGTGACTCGAATAATATCTTCCTGTGTTACATTTTCGATTTCTTTATCCTGCTGATAGAACAGCTCGTAATCGCCTCTGACGACCTCGGAATAACCGATTGTCGATGCAAGCTGATTAACATGATATTTTTCGAAAATATTTCCTGAGCGAATTTGATTCCTGATTTTTTCAAATTCGTTGTCGTCAAGCCCGGATTTTTTTATTTTCTCAAGCTCGTCCCAAATTGTTTTTTCTACTTTCTTCGAAAGCGAAGGTAAATGTGCCGCCGCGAAAATTACAATCCCGTTATCTGCCCCTTCGATATATTCGCCCGTGAAATATTCTGCCAGTTTGGTATCCTTAACCAGCGTCTTCCAAATCCGTGAGCTTTTGCCGTCAACAAGCCCGTAAAGCAGAACTTCCAAAGCCGGCCTGTCTTCATCGCGTGCGCCTGCCGTATAAAAAGTTAAAAGGCTGACAGGAACCGGAAGCTCCGTTGTTGATTTATTTACAGCCGCCGCTTGCTCAGGAGAAAGCGATACGCTTGCACGTTTCGGAACATTGGATGGCGTAATAAACCCGAATCTTTCCTCGACCATTTTGATAGCCTCGTCAGCTTTAACATCGCCAACGATAACAAGCGTCGCATTATTCGGTGCATAATAGGTATTATAAAACTTTTGGCAGTCTTCCACAGTGAAATTCGCTATGTCTTCCATCTTGCCGATAGGCCCGAATTCAAAAGGATTGTTCGCAAAAAGAAACATTCGGACATCTCGCTGAATCGACCCGATAGGATCGTTATCGACTCTCATCCGATACTCTTCCATCACAACCTGGCGTTCGGTATCGAGCACATTCTGATCCAGCTTCAGCCAAACCATTCTGTCCGCTTCGAGCCTCAAAACCAGGTCAAGCTTATCAGCGGGCACTCTTTCATAATAAACCGTTCGCTCATCGGACGTATATGCGTTGCAGTTGCCGCCCGCAGCGTTTATCAATTGAAAATGTTCCTGCGGCCCGAAATTCTTCGATCCCCTGAACATCATATGCTCAAAAAGGTGCGCAATGCCCTTAAGCCCGTTCGGCTCATCGATGCTCCCAACGTGATACCATACCTGCACAGAAACGACCGGCATGCTGTCCTTCTCAAGGATCAAAACTTTAAGGCCGTTATTCAGCGTATGCGAGACGATTTTTTCCTGCTCGGCAAGAACAAAATCGCTGCTTACAAAAAACAACAATACTATAATGATTAATTTTGGAATTAATTTCATTTTGCTCCCTATGTATAAATTATTTTACAAAAGGACTAAGTTCTCTCAAACGGTTTACGATGAGAGGCATTTTTTCAATGACATAATCCACTTCTTCCTCTGTGTTATACCTGCTCAGGCTGAATCTTGTCGAACCGTGAGCGGCCGTAAACGGAACGCCCATCGCACGCATAACATGACTCGGCTCAAGAGCGCCGCTGGTGCAAGCCGAGCCGCTGCTCGCGCATATTCCGAACTGGTCAAGCAAAAGCAGGATAGCTTCGCCTTCGATATATTCGAAACTTATATTTGTCGTGTTAGGCAATCTTTTTATTGTGTCCCCGTTCAGCGTCGCATCCTTGCAGGATTTAAGAATCGCTTTTTCGAGTTTGTCCCGCAGAGATTTCACTTTCGTATTTTCTTCGTCCATATACTGCATCGCAAGTTCCGCCGCTTTGCCAAGCGCAACTATACCCGCGACATTTTCAGTTCCCGCCCGCCTGCCGCGTTCCTGGTGACCGCCTACAATAAACGGCGAAATTCTCGTGCCCTTTTTTACATAAAGAACGCCGACACCTTTGGGCGCATGAAGTTTGTGCCCGCTAAGGCTTAGCACATCGATA
>JAKJEQ010000128.1 GCA_022705345.1 Planctomycetota bacterium
CAAGGTACTTGTTAGAGATATTCTGGTGTTCGGCGATTATCTTTATCTGAAGAGGCCCCGACTTGTAAGCCAACGCCAGTTCAAGCAGTGCTCGCATACCATATCTTGTTCTTGTCGATAATTTCATTTTTTACTCCTAAATTCCTATAGTTTAAGTAGTTTATACCATTGATACGCCGTTAGTCAATAGTTGTGCAACAAAAAAACCGAAAAAATCCTAATTTAAACCCTTTTAAGATAAATACTTGACATCATTTTCACAAACAATAAAATAGACTTGTTTCACTAAAGGAAATAAAATGATAAAGAAAGCGGTTGCTAAACCCGCTTACAACTATCCAGAAATCGCATTGCATCATCTGCAAAGATTAACAGATGATACCGGCCTTATTCAACATGCCAAATATATCATACCCGCAAGGGAACATGGTTATTGTACGGATGACAACGCAAGAGCGCTCATTTTCATTACCAAATACTTTAAGCAATATCATGACACAGAAGCCTTAAAACTTTTCGAAACATATTTGTCATTTCTTTACCATTCGATTAAGCCAGATAAGACTGTTTACAATTTTATGGATTACAATCGCAATTGGCAGAATGGCGAACCGAAAAATGATGCTTTAGGAAGAGTAATTTGGGCTTTCGGAACCGTTTTAGCCGATTGCCCCGACCAAGATTATATTCCGATGATTAAAGAATTTTTCAACGATATATCAAACCATATACCATCGATTCCCCCCAGAAGCAAATGTTATGCGATTCTCGGTCTTGCCGAATATCTGAAAAGATTTCCCCAAGACTCGCGGGCAACAGCCATTCTTATAAACGCTGTAGAAACCCTCAAAAAACACTTTAATGATAGCGCTTCGCAGGACTGGCAGTGGTTCGAAGCCGTCCTCTCATACGCGAATGCGATAATGCCGGCGGCAATGTACACCGCCGCGATCACTCTCAAAAATCAAACATATCTCGATATCGCCCGTCGAAGTTGCGATTTTATGCTGAAGCACACCTATATAGACGGTCATTTCAGTTTTATCGGCTCAAACGGCTGGCATACAAAAGGGCAAAATCGGGCACAATTCGACCAGCAGCCAATCGAAGCAGCTTATACTGTAATAATGCTAAAAAAAGCCTACCAGGCTACAAATAATGATAACTATCTCGAACTGCAAAAAAAAGCGTTCGAATGGTTTTTAGGTGAAAACGATTTGCACATTCCACTTTACGATGAAAGGACTAAAGGCTGCAGAGACGGCCTTTGCGATCATGGGGCAAATCTCAATCAGGGGGCCGAAAGCACTCTAAGCTTTCTGCTCGCAAGGCTCTTGCTCATCCTATAAGCTTCTCTTACTTAGTCGCAAGATAGATATCTATTTAGCAGGATTTCAATTTTGAAAAAGGAGTTGACGCTTAGATACCAAATCGTTATATTGCAACGACTTAAATCTTGAGCGCCCGTAGCTCAGCTGGATAGAGCAACGGATTTCTAATCCGTAGGTCAGAGGTTCGAATCCTCTCGGGCGTATTTTTAATTCCAACACCCGATTTTTTATACACAAGTTTCTTAAACAGAGCGTGGCGGAATTTCTATTAAATGGAATTATTAAACGACATTATATATTCTTTCGCTTTAGCCGCTTATAGTCCTAAAATCCTGTATCGTGTTCTCACTCAGAACCGTTACAAACAGGGCTGGGATGAGCGTCTCGGCAAAATCACCAGGAATGCCCCAGAAAAAAAATGCGTATGGATTCACGCCGTCAGCGTCGGAGAAGTCAACGCCACTAAAACTCTCATTGCAGAATTGAAAAACCGTCTGCCGCAATATGAAATTATACTTAGCGCAACCACCGACACAGGAATCGAACAGGCACGTAAACTCTACGCAGAAGATTTGAAAGTCTTTTATTTCCCCTTCGATTTTTCTTTTGTGATTCGCCGCGCTTTCAGCAGGCTAAAACCAGATATCTGTTTGTTAATGGAGCTTGAAGTCTGGCCGAACTTTACTTCAAGAGCCGCAAAACTCAACATTCCTGTCGTCGTAGTCAACGGCCGAATCAGCGACAGAAGTTTTCCTCGATACAAGCTCATAAAGCCATTCGTCGAAAAAACTTTTGCCAAGGTCGCGCTTTTTCTGGCGCAAACTAAGCAGTACGCCGACCGCTTCATCGAACTCGGCGGACGCACAGAATCTACAATAGTTACAGGAAGTCTTAAATACGATACCGCACAAACAACTGATAAAGTCGAAGGCGCAGACAAAATCGCTCTGCAAATAAACACTGCAAACCAGCGACTCTTTGTCTCAGGCGGAACCGGTCCGGGCGAAGAAAAAATGATTATCAAAGTTTTCAAAAAATTAAAACAAAATCAGCAGTTCAAAAACCTTCGTCTCGTTATCGTCCCGCGTAAACCTGAACGCTTTAACGAAGTCGCAGACCTGATTACAAATTCAGGATTCGCACTGACAAGATACAGCAAACTAAAATCCGGCGAGCAAACCGAAGAACAAAATAAGCAAACTGTCATCCTCGGCGACACTATGGGAGATTTGAGAAAATTTTATTCCCTCGCTTCAGTAGTTTTTGTCGGCCGTTCCCTCGTCCCCATGGGCGGCTCAGATATGATGGAATCAGCCGCAATGGGCAAATGCACGATTTTCGGCCCGCACACATTCAACTTTCGTGAAACGGTCAAAGACCTGCTCAACGCAAATGGCGCTATAAAAGTAAAAGATGAAAACGAGCTTTGCGAAACGCTGAAAAAATGCCTCGAAAATCCCCAATTCGCTTTTCAAATCGCCTCCGCCGGGCAGCAAGTAATCAGTAATAACAAAGGCGCCACACAAAAAAGTATTTCGCATATTCTCAGCCTTCTCCCAAAAACGTGATTATTCTCCGCCTCTCTTCAAAAACTTATTCCTAAATTCCTTAGGACACATTTTCTTTATCTCTTTAAATCTCCGGTTAAAATTAGCAACGCTTTCGAATCCCGACCTGAAACATATTTCGGATATATTCATATCCGTCTCGATAAGCATCGAACAGGCAAAATTTATCCGCAGCTCATTTACATAATCTATAAAATTTTTCCCTGTCGTTCTTTTGAAGAACCTGCTGAATGCCGAGTCGCTCATATGAACACTGCCGGCAGTTTCTGAAAGATTTATTTCATCGGTGTAATGTTTGTTAATGTATTGAAAAACTTTATCAATTCTGTTGCTCTGCTCGTTATTAAGATTTTTCTCAAAGATTTTGGCAGAAAGAATTTCCATTTCATCACAGCGTCCGAGTGTTTCAAGAATTTCGAGCAGCCGCAAAAGCTTATAAAAATTCCTCTCCTTTACCATCCCGAACATCATGTCTATAATTTTATGTCTTATTTCTCCTCCAAAACAAATCCCCGAATTACTTTTATTCATCAAAATTCTGATAGCTTTGAACTCCGGGCTGTTGGATAAAACCTCGCCCATAAAATATTCATCGAATTGAATAACGCACGCCCGGTTCACATCCGGCTTTCGTGTTCGATTTGACTGCCATGTATGCGGCAGGTTTGGCCCGAGCAGAACAAGGTCTATTCCGTTATAATTAGCGATATTGTCCCCGACGAATCTTTGCCCTCTGCCGCCGTAAATCGCCGTCAGTTCATATTCATTATGGTGATGCCAGTTAAATGGAAATTCACATTCTCTCCTGATGAAATAATTAAACGACAAGTCAGAAGAAGGAATCACTTTTTCAAAATTCGGAATCATTTCACGCCTAAAAACAATACTTTATTGACTATTTTAACATATTTTTCCATATTAAGGAACAAAAAAGTATCATAAATCGCCGGAAATTGCGCAGTCAAAATACTGTAATTCCTATATAAATTATATTCGTCTTAATAATTTTGGGGATTTATATGCGAAAACCGGATTTTAAAAACTTGCTCAGGGTGCTTGACAGGAAAAAACCTGATCGTCCGACTTTGTTCGAATTCTTTTTGAACAAACAGCTTTACGAAAAACTCGCCGGGGAAAATATCGTTTCAACAAATCGTGATTGGCAGTGGAACACAGTATGTCCGGTTCTTATTAACGCATTTAAAAATGCAGGCTACGATTATGTAACCGTGCAGGGCAGCACATTTTCTTTCCCAGTGCCGGAAACCGAACACAAAAAAACAATTTCTTTAAATGCCGGAAATGCGATCCACGACAGGGACAGTTACAAAGCGTATCAATGGCTTGATCCCAAAGATTTTGATTACTCGCTTGTCAAAAACGCCGGCCAAATACTCCCGCATGGAATGAAATTGGTTGTTTGCGGCCCGGGCGGAGTGCTCGAAAACGCCATATCCCTTGTAGGATATGAAAGACTCTGTATGATGCTGTTCGATAACCAGGTTTTGGCAGGCGACATTTTCGCCTCGATCGGCGAAAGGCTTGTTGAATATTATCGAATTTGCGCAGCTTTCGATTCTGTCGGTGCGTTAATATCCAATGATGACTGGGGGTTTAAAACTCAAACTATGTTATCTCCTGAGGATATGCGGAAATATGTTATCCCCTGGCACAAGAAAATTGTCGATACCATTCACAGCGCAGGCAAACCAGCTATCCTCCACAGTTGCGGCAAACTTGATGAAGTGATGGACGATATAATCAATATAGGCTACGATGCCAAACATTCGTATGAAGACATCATCGAGCCGGTCGAAAGTTTCTATAAAAGAATGTCTGACAAGATCGCAGTCGTAGGCGGCATTGACCTGAATTTCATAATTAATTCTCCATTGGAGCAGATAAAAACACGTTCACTTGAAATGCTGAAATTAAGCGAAAACAAAGGCGCCTACGCTCTGGGAACAGGAAACAGCGTCCCCGATTACGTCCCTGATGAAAATTACTTCGCAATGATTAACGTCATTCGCGAAACTGTTTAATTTCATTCTGCAAAACAGATTTCAAAGTTTTTATTTTTAACTTCAGTTTTTGATTTTCGTTACCATACTCGGTTCATTTTAACCGTCGATTCATAATCGAACTTTTGCCCGCCGAGCGATGCGTCAACCATCGCGCCGATATCGGTCATAATGAAAACCGCCATTCCGTCTTTATAATCCGCCTTTGCCGCCGCACCCCATTTGATTGCGACCCCGGTCACCTGCGCTGTAAAAACAAATTCTCCCGTTCTGAACCTGTCTAAATCCTGCTCATCCCTGAAGAAAATTATCTCACGGTAAAATTCCCCGCCAATCGAAAGCCCGCCTGTTGCCTGCGACATATTGCAGTAACCGACCATATCGCCTTTTTCATAAACTTCGCCCCGCCCGTAAGCGAACCCTGCCACAAAAGCGCCTTTGAATATCTTCGGCATCACCGCATACCCGTATGAATTGTCAAAAAACCTCTGAAGCGATGGGTCTTTACCCTTCATTATCTCGATCGCCTCATCTACTTCGGTTTTAAGCACAACTCTTTGCCCTTCCTCCTTCGGCGTAACGCTGCATCCGCAAACAAAAAATGAAACAACTAAAAAGCATACCAATCCTGCATGTGTAATTTTCATTTTAGTTACCTCCATGTTTAATTTTCACTTATGTTTTTTACTAATTACAGCAAATCCGATTCCTGCTGTAAATAGCAATATAGCCAAAAAAAATAAAGAATATTTATACAAAGAAAAATTAAAAATTATAATGTGCCTTGTCATTAACCCGATAAATAGAAAAGGTGCCGCAAATCCCAGCAAAAAAAGTAACACATACAATATTTTTCTTTTCATCGAAATCATTGTAAATGCTTAAAAAATTTTTAATTTTAATTACTCAAACTGACCGATTCAGCGGTTGAGATTGCCACGGCTGTCTGCGGACAGCCTCGCAATGACATACAAACG
>JAKJEQ010000129.1 GCA_022705345.1 Planctomycetota bacterium
CCTCGGCGATTTTGGCATAATGTAAAAGGAACAATCTAAAATCAGACCACCATTTATTCCATTTGTCCATGTCCTTAATTCCGGGCGTAGTATCGAATTTGATCCATGCCCGCCATGTACCGTCATAAACATTAACCACAGGCTTTAAAATGACTTTGAGATTGTTCTCTCGAGCAAGTTGAATTGCCCTTTTGATTTCTGCATCTGTCGCCATCCGGCTGTAGTTGTCGCCCCATTGGATTTTGGGGATGTTAGGTTTTTCCATCTCGGCACCGAAGGATATGCAAACCCATTCTGAATTAGTTTCTGCAAGTTTCTTCATAGACTCGGCAGGTTTTTCGCCGAGGTATTGGCCTCGCCAGCCTGTCCAGCCCCATGAAAAACCTTTGATAAAACCTAAAGGTGAGTAGGTGTGGTTGAATTTTGTTTTTGCGGCTCCACATTTTATTTCGAGACTCGAGATTTGAGCTTTGCCGGTGAACTGGATTTTCAAATATTTATCTTTTCCGGGAGGAAGGGCGCTTGTGAAGACAACGGGAGTGTGGTAGCCATAATCGCCCTTGCCTATGCTAAAGCTTTGAGATTCAAAATTAACGGATTTGTATTTTTTGCCATCTTGTGAAACTGAGAATTTGAAATCATGGACATTGCCGGGAAAAAATGAAAAGACTTTAAACGAAACTATAGGCTCGTCAACATAATAAACGATTTCAGAGCCGCTTGAGCCGGCAAGCCGGTGGCTGTCTTCCTTAAATTTGCGAGCCTGATTGTTTTCAATAGATATTCTGCCTTTATGGCTTTTGATTGAACGCAAATCACGCATCTCGTCAATAAGCGTTTTGCAATGAATATAGACAGGGCCGACAACATTGGATGGTTCGGAAACGCCGGCGAGGTTTTGAGCTTTGACTCTGTAATAACATTTACTTCCTACAGGTGCTTTAAAGTCATTGAATAAAGGTTTGTATTGAACGTCTGCATCTGAAATATTTTCTCCGGCGATGGCCCATGGTCCGTTTTTGTCAAACGCTCTTTCAATAATGTAGCTCTGCGCGCCGGCACTTCCCTGAAAACTTATTCTTGAAGAATCAGTAATATCTAAAAGAAGGGGGGCGGCAGGTTTTTCAATCTGAGGGATCGGTATATTTCTGATGTTGTAAGCTCTGTTTCGCATCAGACTCATCAAGTTTTTCTCGTCATAATCGTTGCCTGATGTGAAGCCGGGCCAATGATAGGCCTTGAATAAATCTCCGCCATAAGGCTCGTGATGCCAATAGAACCCGCCATCGCGATTGCGGAAACGAAGAGACCATATTAATGCGCCGCTGATTTTCTCTTTGGCAACGGTATTTAAAATTGCTTCGACTTCTTTAGTGGGAATAAATCCGAATTCACCGACAAAATACGGTTTTTTGCCACGGGCTTTATGCGCGTTCTTCTTTATCTGCGATATCGTTTCTTTAGGGTTCTTTGAATAGTGATGCGTTGTTACAATGTCAACGTTCTTGTCTTCGAGAGCGCTATCCTGCAGCATGGTGCTGTGATAGCCATCGATCACAAGATGATTTTTATCGATGCTTTTTATATAAGCTGCTGCTCTTGCCGTCCATTCGGCAGGTGAAGTAAGTTCGTTTCCGGTTTCCCACGCAAGAATTGCCTTATCGTCTTTATATTTTATTCCTGTAATGGTGTTGGTGCGATTTAAGACATAACTGACAATCTGTTTGTAATCCTCGAATAATTGCTCGTCCTTCCAGAAATCATTGAAGCTTTTGTTCCTGAATTGTGCCAAAGCCGGGATTCCTCCCCACCATTTCCAGTTATCAATAAAAGGAAATATAACTCTGACGCCTTTTTTGTTGGCTGCAGCCAGAACATAATCGAGGGATCTGAAAGCTTCCTCATTGAATTGGCCGGGAGCGGTTATATGCCTTTGAATATTGGGGTCTTCGCCTTGCTGACGAACAGATAAGGTATATGTTCTAGCAACCTGGCCGCCCATTTGGCGAACCGCTTCGAGAGCATCACTAATTTCGAACTCATTTGACAATCGCCAGGGGTTTGTCTGCTCAAAGGCCATATTGTCTTCATTATAGTGCAGGCATGGAATGTTGAAGCTTATGAACTTAAACTCGCCATTTTCGTCCATTAATTTGTCCTGCTCGGTATAAACAAATTTTTTAAAGACATTCTGACAATCAGAAGCACATACTGAAAAAGCAAAAAAAAGAACCATTAATGCTGAGAGATTCCGTTTCATTTTATTTCCTTATTTATCAATTTCATTACTTCTTCGGTATATCAACTGAAATTTCTTTATATTCACCTGCCGCAGGCAGAGAAGTGTCGCTATCGTTAATTCCATCGTGCCATTCGAGCGGTGCAAGCCAGAGACCTTCCCGTTCAAGACCACAATGGCTTATAAACCATTTGCCGTCAGTATCCCTGACAATCTCGGCTGCATGAGCGGTTATGGTTGCGACTTGCTGATTAAGTTTCCATTGAAATGGGTCAGTGCTTCGGTACACTTTTGTTGTAACGTAGCTGTCACCCGGGCCGATGAACAGATAATAAAATGTTCCGCGGCGAACAACGAAAGGCGATTCTGTATTTCCGCCCCATGTACCTATGCCGGCATCTGTAAAAACTCTTTGCTTTTTTGACCAGTTTATCAAATCATAACTTGTTACAGCTTCTACAGTGTGGTTTCCGCCATTTGGTTCACTTGTTGCGGTGTAATACATCACCCATTTGTCTTGCAGGCGAAGAATAAACGGGTCGCGTGCATCGTAGCCGTCGACAAGCATCGGATTTGCAGGATGACGTTTCCAGTTTCGCAGGTCTGTCGATGTGGCAAGATTAATTTTATATTTTGAATGGTCGTGATCACCAGCACAATAGTACATATAATATAAATCATCGTGAAAGATAACATGCGGCGCCCATAAGTGTATTTCGCCTTTCGATTCATCAGCAACGAGCGGGAAAGGCATTTTTTGCCACGGGCTTTGGGTCAATTTCGAAGCAACAGCATAAGCTAAATGATTGGCATGGGGTGAAGCCGGAGCACCTTGCGGTTTTTCGTCTGTTATTCCATAAAAATGCCATTTGCCGGCAGTATCCATAACGAAGCAATGGTCGTTAATCCACCATTCTTTTTTGCCTGTCTTGCGATTGTAAATGTTTGTGAACTGACCTACAGAGATCAAATTCGAGTCGCAATTGCTGAAAGTGTTGTTTATGATGGCGCAGCAGTTATCGGGTAAAAAAGATAATGCGAAAATAATTATGATCGTTGATGAAATTCTATTTCTCATTTCATTTCATTTATTTTGGTATAGGTAATGATACATCGTTACTACCAGTTCCGTTATTCCATTTGAGCGGAGCCAGGTAAACGCCGCCTTGTTCCCATCCGCAATGACTGACATACCATTGACCGTCGGTATCGCGAATAACCTCTGCTGCATGCGAGTTTATTTTCGCAACGAGATTTTCAATTTTAAAATCGAACGGATTTTTACTCCTGTAAACACAAGTTCCGCGATAATCGTCTCTGGGCCCAATGAACAGATAATAATATTTTCCTCGGCGAATTACAGTTGGTGATTCGGTAGGGCCGCCCCAGGTTCCGGCCGAAGGATCGGTGAAGACTATTCTTCTATTCACCCAGTTTATCAAATCTGTGCTTGTAACTGTATTAACTGTATGATTCCCGCCTTTTGCATCACTTGTAGCTGTATAGTACATAACCCATTTATTGCCTAACCGCATAATAAACGGGTCTCTTGCGTCATAGCCGTCAACAACCATCGGGTTGGCGGGATGTCTTTTCCAATCGTAAAGATTTGTCGAAGTTGCAAGATTTATTTTGTATTTATCATTGCCTTTATCGCTGCCTCCGCAGTAGTACATATAATAAAGTCCTTTGTGAAAAATAACATGCGGAGCCCATAAATGTGTTTCGCCAGCCGTCTGATCGACAGTCAGAGCAAAAGGTTTCTTTTGCCATCCTTTGGTAAGACTCGAAGAAACTGCGTGAGCTAAATTGTCTTCATCCATCGGATTCATCGGCTCTGCATGTGTAATACCGAACATGTGCCATTGTCCGTTGGAGTCGTAAATGAAGCAGTGGTCGTTGATGTACCATTTTTCGTTTTCTCCAATGGATGGGTCGTATATTAATTTGAATTCTCCGACTGACAAACAATCGGTTCTAATTTTAAGATAATCGACCCCAACCATATATCTTTTTATTGCTTCAGGATTAGCGCCTAATACTTCAATTGTGATTATATTTCTGCCTTTGTTTAATTTGTGAACTCCAAAATCAATTTCACCTGTAGTTATAACTGCGTCTTTATTGAATAAATCAACAGGATTATGTATTTTGCTGTCATTTAAATAAAACTGAATAATTCCATAATCCGCTGCTTTGGTTAGTCTTGTGAGGATTCGGTAGGTTCCTTCTTTTTCGGCGTCGATAGACAAATTCATTTTGTCGCCGATTTTTTCGGGTGTCCACCAAAGCTGCTGATCATCAGTCCATTTTTCAGGACGGAAAGAATGCATGTCCTGAGCCTCTATATGGCCCGGCGGTTCAGAGATCAATTTCATGCCGTCGATATCGAGAGGATAAGTCAATTTCGTATAAAAATTGACTCGTTCAGAATAATCTGTTTGAGGGTATTGATCGGTCGGACTGTCGAGATACCAATACGCGATACAACTATATTGTGTCGGTCTTTCATCAGAGAAATATTTTTCGATATAACCTTCGAAAGATTTCTGAAAAGGAATATTATCCGCGATGTGCCATCTGTTTACTGAAATGTGCCCCTGATTATTCTGGCTGATTGTTTGATTGTGATAGCAATTTACGAAAAGCGTCGGATCGCACCATGCATAACCAAAATAATCTTCGGAACCAGTGCCGAAAGTAGATGGGAAATTTTCGCCATCGACAAAGAATTTTTCATCGCCTTCACCCCACCATTTTCCTCGCGGATTCCATACTTCCAGTTCTACCCCGACAAACCTGCCTTTACCCTGAGTTACAAGCATTGTCCAATCGATTTGTCTTTCCTTTTCTGCGGGTAAAAACATATTTCTATGCCATTTGGCGTGAAATCTTGCGTACTGTTCGGCAGGTTTATTTAAATTTATATGCGACACTTCAAATTTTATTTGCCTTTTTTGCGTGCCGTCGTTTGTAATTTTAATTACTGCCTGCTGAGAAAAGGGCATGAACCAGTTACTGTAAAACCAATGCTCTGTCATACCCATAGGAAAAGATTCATAAATGTTTGTTCCCGGAGCAGTACCGAAGAAATCTCCAAGAGGAGACCAGACCGCAGGTTTGTCGCTGTTATCCCAGAAAATGCTGATTGTCATCTCTCTCAACATTTGTCTTTGCTGTTCAATGTCGGCAGGCATATCGACTGGGTATATTTTTAGTGAAGTGATAGCTCTTGCGCCATTAATTTTGATTAGCTGCTCAGTTTTGCCGTTTGCTATTTCCAGTAAACCTGTTTCCTTCTTGGCGTTTGCGTATCGGTCAGCGAACATATCAGGGCCGCAGGAAGAGAGTATCGCATCTGCCTTGTCGAGTGCCTGAGATTCTTTTTCTGTAAGTTCTCTGTTAAATGTCGCAACGAAAGTATCCTTTGGGAACTGGGTATAATTGAAATGGTAATATTCGCCGTAATCTTTGTCCGCGACGATTTTACAGGATTTCTGAAATGGAATCGGAACATAATTGTTGTGGCCGCTTGCGACTGTGTGAACTAAAGCGGGGCGGTCGAAAGGTTTGTTCTTTCTGTCGAAATAACCCTTAAAAGGCAAATCTACGGCAGGGGTTT
>JAKJEQ010000012.1:0-6435 GCA_022705345.1 Planctomycetota bacterium
GCAATCAGAATTTTCGGTTCGCTGAATGCCTCTACTGCTACGACCGTGCTTTCGGGAGTTGTCGCGATCGAATCATTATAGTATCTAACGCCATTGACGGTTCCGACGAGCTGGAGCCTGTGAGGCAGTGATGCGAAACTTGCGACTGATTCAATCAGCTCTTCATCTTTGAGGCCGAAGAAATGAGCTATCGTAACAGCGGCGGCGAGGTTCTCGCGGTTTGCTTTGCCGGGGAGTTTGAAATTATCGGTTAGTCTGCTATCTAATTTTTGTCTGTCGAAGAGGAAGCATTTGCGGTCTGTGTTTTTATATTTTTCGTACCACTGGAGGCATTTTTCGTCGTAAGCGTTTAATATCGCAGCGTCGCCTTTGCTCTGGAAGCGGAGGATATTTTCTTTGGCGGCACAGTAATTTTCCATTGTCTTGTGACGGTCGAGGTGGTTGGGAGCGATGTTTGTTATGCAGCCGACATGCGGAGATTTTTTGATCCTCGCGAGCTGCTCGAGCTGGAAGCTGGAAATTTCGAGGACGACGATGTCGTTTGGTTTAATCTGGTCGAGAGTTTCGAGCAGAGGACGATTGCCGATGTTGCCGCTGAGCCAGATGTTTCCGTTTTGGTAATTCTTCAGGAGATGCGATGTTAGAGCGGTTGTGGTGCTTTTGCCGTTTGAACCGGTTATAGCGGCGATTTTCGCGGGGCAGAGCCGGAAGAAAATTTCCATCTGCGAAGTGATTAGTTTGTTTTTGCTTTTTGCAGCGTCAATGTATTCGTTGGCTTCATCGACCGCGGGATTGACGATGATTATATCGGAATCGGTAAAGTCGGAAATCTGATGGCCGCCGATGTGGAACTCAATATTATTAAACGGCCGAAGCTCCCTGATAGAGCCGGCGAGTTTTTTTTCGTCGCCTTTATCTGTTACGATAACTTTTTTAGCGAAACGAGCGGCGAATTTGGCGGTATCAACACCGCCGCCAAAAACACCGAGGCCCATAATAACTATCGATTTATTTTTAAGAAAGTCATATTGCATAGTGGAAATTCACAAAAAGAGATGTATAATATAAACTCTAAATACGAATATCGAAATCCTAAACAAATTCGAATTAGCAAAAATCACAAATTCAAAACTTCTACAAAAATAATATTTCAAGCTGCATAAAGCATCTGATGATTATTGTTTACCGATTCAAGAAAGTAACGGTTTTTTACCGCTTTTTTCATTACAAGATCGATATGTCGGCAAAAAAGATTTTCAAGCGCTTCGAGCAAGCCGAAATAGGTATCTGCATATTCTCCAGTATTTAGCTGTTCAAATTCGAGAAAATCGATGTCACTGTTTTCAGGTTCAAATTTTTGATCGCTCAATGCAGAACCGATGAGCTCAAGGCGATGAACGCGATATTGGCGGCACAATTGTTTTAAAACATCCAGTTTTTTTTCAATTAATTGAACCATTCTGACAATAAGTATATTTTTTTAAACTGCTTTTGCAAGCTCAATTTTTGCGTCAAGGACGGCTTGTTCGATGCATTTTTCCCAATTGTCGCCGAACTGACTTTGATACCTGGCGTCTTCATAAGCGTAAATGATGGAACGAGAAGCGTTGATCAAAGCGCCTGTGCCGTCAGGTTTGCAGAACTTCATGCAGTCAGAAGCGGTTGCGCCCTGTGAGCCAAAGCCTGGGACGAGGAAAATAATTTTGCCGTATTTCTGACGAAGAACAGCGGTCTGCTCCGCGGTTGTGCCTCCTACGACCATGCCGATGTTGCTGTAGCCGCTGGCGCCGATCCTTGCGGACTGATTTGCGATAGCTGCTGTAACTTCGGCGATTTTTTCATACATTTTCATTCCTGAGGCGTCGGCGAAATCCTGAATTTCGGCGGCGGAAGGATTGCTTGCTCTGACCCAGACAAAAACGCCTTTGCCCTGCTTGTCAGCGATTTCTGCAAAGGGAGCAATTCCTTCGTAACCAGCGAAACCGTTGACGGTGATGGCGTCGGGAGCGAGAACGTCTTCGAGGCCTTTAAGTTCGGGATTCTGCAGATGAGCGAGAGCGTAGTTCTGAGCTGTGTGGCCGATGTCGCCTCTTTTTACATCGCCGATGATCTCGACATCGAGGTCCTGGGCTTCGCTGATGATGGAATAATAACTCTCGATTCCTTCCCAAAGAAATCTTTCGAAGAAAGCAATATTAACTTTTATTGCGGGTACGAGAGGTGCAACAATTTTCACGATCTTCAGGCTGAATTCGAGGACGGCATCGATGGCGGCGGCTGCGCTTTTGGCATCGCTCATGCCTTTTTGGCTTCGAATCGCAATTGGCAGACGCGAATAAACAGGGTCGAGCCCCACAATCAACGGAGTTTTCTTTGTCTTTACCGCTTTACAAATACGGTCTGCAAAATGACTTGCCATCCTATACCTTTCAGTTAATATGTTGTCTTTAGATTTCTCCGCTTCATCCTGCCTGGCAGGATTCCGGTCGAAATGACGGGAGTGGAGACGAAAGATAACAATATACGCATTAAAATTCCTTTGGCAAGGATGTAATGGAAAAAAAATTAAATAACAAAGGCATAAAAAAAAACCTGAAAGACCCAAAATTCAGAATTATTTTTGTTTGCGTAATCATTTTCGCGTTTTTGTTATTTGTGAATTGGTTTATGGGGATTTTTAAAACTCCGGCACATTTTAGAACTGTTAAATTTGCAAGTGAACATCAGGTTAGCCAGTATCTTACCAACGTAATTCTTCCTGAATTTTACAATAAATCTCAATTGGGCACGCCGTTTGAAATAGAGTTAGGTCAAGAAGGAGTCAATGATATTGTCGTGCGGCATCTCGATTGGGAGCGGCTGAAGCAGGCGGGGTTTTCAGATATAGGCATTACTTTCAAAAAAGGAAGGATTTTGCTTAGCGCGAAAACAAAATATCGGAAACAGGATTTTGTTATAACTGCCATATTGAGGCCCAAAGCGGACAAAAACGGGTTTAACGCCGGTTTGACTGAAATACAGGCTGGCACGAGCATCATTCCATTCGCAAAAGATTTTTTGCGTGAAAAGGTCCTCTATGAAATTATCAAATCATCGGCTGATGCTAATTTTGTAAGTTATGCAGGATTAATTCTCAGCGATAATAAAATGAACCCGGAATTTTCTTTTCAACATCGAAATTTTAAAATCACAAAAATCCATTTAGAAGATAAAAAAATAATATTAAGATTTCAACCGGAATAAGAATGAAACCAATCGTATTACCCCAATTCGAATTTTCAAATGATTCTCTGCTGGCAAGAGCGCCGGCGAAAATAAATCTTTCACTTTTGATAGCGGACAAAAGGCCTGACGGTTATCACAATCTCGAAACGATCATGGCGAAAATCGCGTTTTATGACGAGCTGCGTTTTGAAATGAGCAAAAAAGAAGAATTGGAATTTACGTGCGACGGGCTGTGGTCGCCTGAGGGAAAAGATAATCTGGTTTATAAAACGGCAGAGCTTTTTTATAAAACAATCGATAAAAAACCTTCGATAAAAATTAAACTGACGAAAAACATACCTGCCGGTTCGGGACTTGGAGGCGCCAGCAGCGATGCGGCGACGACACTGCTTGCGCTGAACAAACTGCATAACAAAAAATTGAGCGAGAAATTAATTTATGAACTTTCGGCAGAATTGGGCAGTGATGTATCATTTTTTTTGAATGGGCCTTTAGCATTGTGTACTGGCAGAGGAGAGAAAGTGGAAAAGATAGATAAAAAGCTCTCCTTTACCGCCCTTCTGCTATTACCTGACATAAACATATCAACTAAAAGGGTTTATGAAACATACAGTGTTGATATGGCATTTTTCGAGGAAATGCAGGCAAAGATAAGGGAGTATATATTAAGAGACAAAATGGATTTAATACGAAAAATGTGCGTAAATATGCTTGCCAAAACGTGTTTTGCGCTGGATAATAGGTTAGCTCTATTACAGGTAAAAATTAAGGAGATAACAAGGTTGCCCGTATGCCTAAGCGGCAGTGGATCAGCATTGTTTGTTGTCTATGACGAAGAAAATTGCCGCGAAATCGAATATCACCGGCGAGAAATAAAATCGCTTGGCTGCAATAATATAATAATTATCAGCAATGAATGGTAGTTTTTTGAGGCGCCTGTTATGGATATTACAGAAGTCAGAGTAAAGTTAATAGCTAACAAAGACGAAAGGCTGAAGGCATTCTGTTCGATGACCATAGATAACGCTTTTGTCATTCGCGACATCAAGGTTATTATGGGCACCAACGGCTATTTTGTCGCTATGCCCTCACGCAAGATGAGCGATCATTGTCCCAAATGCGGCGGGAAGAATCATTTGAGAGCGAGATTCTGCAATAATTGCGGAGCATCATTAGGCGAGGAACGAGCCAAGAAGGATTTAAAAGGCAGGATGAAATTACACGCTGATATAGCTCACCCGATCAATGCTCAATGCAGACAGATGATTCAAGACAAGATCGTGCAGGCTTTTGAAGAGGAACTTGAAAAATCAAAACAGCCGGGCTACAAGCCTGTAGAGTTCGACGAACCGGACGACGAAGTTCCAGATGACATTGCAGGTCATTTGTAATCGCGACATCTCGGTTTGCGGATAAGTTTTGATTGAAACACAATGTGTTATTAAGTGGAACTGTTTTCGTTTCCAGGAAATTGTGATTTTATAAGACGGCTTCAAAAAGCCGTTTTTTTTTATGGCACAAGACCGTTTTTAATTTATAATCCCCCAAATGGAAAGTTTATTCGATCAGCCCAAAGAACCAGTTAAACCCCAGCCTGTCTCTAAAAGGAAAGAGCAGCAGGAAAAGATATATACCGTCAGCCAGGTTACATCGCTTATCAAGATGTGTCTTGAGAATACTCTTCCGGGCAGGCTTACCATCAGCGGAGAAATAAGCGGCTGGCGGAAACATTCGAGCGGGCATTGCTATTTAGATATCAAGGATGAAAACGCAATAATACCGACGGTGATGTGGAAGAGCGATTTTGCCAAATTAAAATTCAAACCGGAAAACGGGCTTGCGATTCTTGTAAAAGGTTATGTCGATATTTATCCGCCGCAGGGAAAATACCAGTTCTACGCGGAAACGATGCAGCCTGCCGGGGTTGGGTCATTGCAGCTTGCGTTCGAACAAATGAAAAATAAATTGCAGGCGGAGGGATTGTTCAACGAGGAGCATAAAAGAGAGCTGCCGAAATATCCGTTTCGAATTGGAATTATGACAAGCAAATCGGGAGCGGCGCTTCACGATATAGTTGACAGTATTCGCAATCGATGGCCTGTTGCGAAACTTTTATTTTACGATGTGCCTGTTCAGGGGCAAGGAGCGGCGGAACGAATCGCAATTGCAATTCGAGACGTGAATAAAAGAAACAACGTACTTAAGCTTGATATTTTGATCGTGGGACGCGGCGGCGGTTCGATGGAGGATTTGTGGGCGTTCAACGAAGAACCCGTCGCAAGGGCAATTTTCGGATCGAAGATCCCCGTCATAAGCGCAGTCGGCCATGAGGTGGATGTTACAATCGCGGATATGGTCGCAGACGCGCGTGCTTCGACGCCGACCAAGGCGGGAGTAATCGTTGTTCCGGATATTGATGAAGTATTTCGGCAGCTCGACAATGTTGCAAAAAGGATAAAATCGGATACCGACTCTTTGCTGAATCTTTCATCGCAGAAATTGAAAACGATTTTGGCCGCCGCGGCGTTTCGCAATCCAAAGGTGATAATTCAGAACAGACAGCAGCGGCTCGATGAATTTGAAAATAAAATTTCAGATTCAACGAAAACGGTCATATCCAATCTCAATCATCTGCTGCATACTTTTTTCGAGGAGATTTTGAAAATCGAGCCTCACAAATTACTGGCGGACAGAAAAATCGCATTGAATAATCTTCAAAACCGCTGCGCAGGCGCGGAGAGGAAAATCCTGCACGTTTTTGACCTAAAACTTACAGAATGCGCAAGCAGACTGGGCGGTTTGAATCCCAAATCAGTGCTTGGTCGCGGGTACAGCATAACGCGAAACAAACGAACATCGACAATAATCAAATCCGTGAACGATGTCGAGGACTCTGAAGTGATAGTTACAGAGTTTGCGAATGAAAATATGATTGAAAGCAGGGTCGTCAAAAAGTAGAATGCTGACTGTCGTTCAGGCGATGGTGGCGAACCCGCCGAATAAATCGGCGGGCTAACGTTACCGCTCCCTCACGGTCGCGGCTCTGAATCGCACGGCTAAAGTGTTATCAAATTTTAAGGAAGATAAAATGACAAGGAAAGAATCATCAACTCCGGCAGTCAAATCTTTTACTTTTCTATCGCTGACGGTTTGCGCGATACTGTTTGCGGGCGCAGACGGATTCGCGAAAACAGGATGGGGGCAGGCGGG
>JAKJEQ010000012.1:6494-24433 GCA_022705345.1 Planctomycetota bacterium
AAACCGCCGGTATTCGCGAACAGGGATTTTGTTATTACCGATTACGGCGCGATCGCTGACGGCAATACATGCAATTCGCAGGCGATAAAGGCGGCGATCGAAGCGGCAAGCAAAGCAGGAGGCGGAAGAGTGGTTGTGCCGACGGGCGTATTTGTTTGCGGCGCTATACATTTGAAGAGCAATATCAATCTGCATCTTGCCGAAGGAGCGATTATAAAATTTACAGATGACCCGAACGCATATCTTCCGGCGGTATATACTAGATGGGAAGGCGTGGAGTGCATGAATTATTCTCCGCTGGTTTACGCATATAAGCAGAAGAATATCGCGATAACCGGAACAGGTACGCTTGACGGAAACGGCGAGAATTGGTGGCCGTGGAGGAGAACGAAACAAAGATGGACTGACAGAACGAAACTTTTCGAAATGGGACGCGATGGTGTGCCGGTTAAGGACAGGCAATTCGGAGGCGGGAAACTGAATCCGAATATGATCGAGCCTTACAGATGCAAAAATATTCTTATTGAGGGAGTTAAAATTAAGAACGGGCCTTTCTGGCATATTCATCCTGTGCTTTCAGAGAATATTACCATCAGAAATGTACGAATAGAAGGAAAAGGACCAAACAATGACGGGTGCGATCCTGAATCGTGCAAAGATGTTCTTATTGAAGGATGTTTTTTTAATACGGGCGACGACTGCATCGCAATCAAGTCCGGCAGAAATAACGACGCAAGGCGAATAAATGTTCCGAGCGAAAATATAATCGTTCGAAACTGCGATATGAAGGAAGGACACGCGGGAGTCGCAATCGGAAGCGAGATAACAGGCGGAGCGCGAAATATTTTTGTAGAGAACTGCAGGATGGACGACCCGAACCAGGACCGCGCGATAAGATTAAAAACAAACCGTGTTCGCGGCGGGTTTATCGAAAATGTTTATGTCAGGAATATTACTGTCGGGCAGGTAAAAGAGGCGGTGCTGCTTATCGATTTCTTCTACCAGGATGTGGAGAAAGGAGATTATAAGCCTGTTGTCAGGAATATAAATCTTGAAAATGTCACGAGCCAAAAGAGCAAGCACGCGTTATACTTGCGGGGATTCGACGATGCGCCCATAACGGCAGTTACGCTCAAGAATTGCGTTATGGAAAATAATGCAGCAGATAATGTCGTCAGCAATGTTAAAGGTCTTGTGCTGGAAAATGTAAAAATCAACGGTCAAATTGTTCAGTATGTCGAGTAAGTATGAAAAAAATTGCACTTGTTAGTATTTTTATTTTCACTTCTGCAATCGGCGGGTGCCGGGAAAAAGAAAATCAGCCTCAAGTCATTTTGAAGCTTGGCCATGCGCTGGATATCGCTCATCCTGTGCATAAAGCTATGGTTTTTATGACTGAAAAGGTAGCTGAGAAATCGCGGGGACGAATGAAGGTCGAGATTTATCCAAGTGAGCAGCTCGGCACTGAAAAGGAATCAATCGAGGCATTGCAGCTCGGGTATATGGCAATGACGAAAACATCGTCAGCGCCGCTGGAAGGTTTCATATCGAAGATGAAAATTTTTGGCATACCGTATTTATTCAGGGACAGCGAACATTTCTGGAAGGTGCTGAAAGGGCCGATTGGCAAAGAGATACTTTTGGCGGGCGAGAAACAGGGATTGCGTGGTTTGTGTTTTTACGATGCCGGTGCGAGAAGTTTTTATTCGAAAAAAGAAATCAACATTCCATCAAATCTCAAGGGATTTAAGGTTCGGGTGCAAAACAGCATAATGTCAATAAAGATGGTTGAGGCAATGGGCGGCTCGGCGACGCCAATTCCGTTCGGCGAACTTTACACCTCGCTTGACCAGGGCGTTGTCGATGCGGCGGAGAACAACCCCCCTTCTTTCTTTACGAGCAGGCATTATGAGGTATGCAAATATTATTCGCTTGATGAACATTGTATGCTGCCGGATATTCTGGTTATAAGCACGAGAGTTTGGAACCGTCTTACGCCGGAGTTTCAGCGGATTTTGCAGGAGGCTGTCGATGAATCTGTAGAATATCAGCGGCAAATCTGGGCGGAGGCGGAATTGAGCGATTTGAAATCCGTCGAAGAAGCCGGTGTAAAAATTATTCATCCTGACAAGCAGCCGTTCAGGGACTGCGTGAAAAAAGTCTGGGACGAATTTGCAGATACAGAAATCGGCGCGCTTATAAAAGAAATTCAGGAGGTGCAGTGAGTGTTTAAAAAAATAAAAAAGATATTAGACCTTTCTCTTGAAATACTGGTGATGACGGCGATGGCACTGCTGGTGATAGATGTATCGTGGCAGGTTTTTACAAGGCTTGTGCTTAAAAATCCGAGCACGATAACTGAAGAGCTGGCGGTGTTTATGCTGATCTGGGTTGCGCTTCTGGGGTCGGCGGTTGCGCTCAATCGAGGCGCACATCTTGGAATCGATTATTTTGTCGGCAAGCTGCCGATAAAGATTAGAATCGGCACAGAAGTTTTCGTATTTTTATGCATCGGTTTGTTTTCCTTATTTGTGATGGTTATTGGCGGAGCAAGCCTTGTAATGCGAACGCTGGAGCTTGGGCAGATATCGCCTGCGCTGAATCTAAAGATCGGATATGTTTATCTTGCGATCCCTATCAGCGGATTTTTCCTCGTGCTTTATTCGACAATCGGCCTGGTCGAAAGAATTATCGAACTGATAAAACATAAATATATTATTTCTCAAAAAACCGAAGAAAAAGTCAGCGCATATTGATTAAATGAAATCTCTTAAATATTTGAAAACCAGAGATTGCTTCGTCGTTCCTGCTCGGCAAATGCCGTTTGGAACTTCTCGCAATGACAATTTTAGAAGTTGATCAAAAATTTGAAAGGTGTTTTGTGAGCTTTCCAATTTTAATACTTGTCTTGAGTTTTTTCGTACTGCTTGTTCTGAATGTTCCGGTGGCGTTCTGTATGGGAATTTCGACAGTGCTTGCGCTATTGGCGATGGGGGATTTGCCTGCATTTGTGGCGACAGCTCATAAAATCGCAACGGGAATCGACAGCTTTACACTGCTTGCCATCCCGTTTTTTATTTTATCAGGTTTAATGATGGGACACGGCGGAATCGCGCAGCGGCTTATCGATTTCGCGAATGTCGCAGTCGGCAGATTTCGCGGCGGACTTGCTTTTGTCAATGTGCTGACGTGTATGCTGTTCGGCGCAATTTCTGGTTCGGCGACGGCGGCGATTTCGGCAATCGGCGGATTTATGGTTCCGCTGATGAACAAAATGGGCTACAATCGGGAGTTCAACGCATCGGTAACTATCAGCGCCGCGACGACCGGGCTGCTTATTCCTCCGAGCAATTCTATGATCGTTTATTCGCTCGCAACAGGCGGGCTTGTCTCGATAGCGGCATTGTTCATGGCAGGATACATCCCGGGGATTCTGACGGGGGTAGCATTGATGGTCGTCAGCGGAATTGTTTCTGTCAGGAAAAATTATGGGAAAGGCGAAAAATATGCGCTAAAGGAAAGCGTGGTACGATTTTTACGCGCTATCCCGCCTTTGCTGCTGGTCTTTATCGTGGTCGGAGGCATCCTTATCGGCTGGTTCACCCCGACAGAAGCCTCGGCAATCGGGGTTCTCTATACCTTTGTGCTTGCGGTACTTATATATAAAGAAGTGAAAATCAGGGATATACCGAAGATATTGCTCCAATGCGGATTTACAACATCGGTTGTTTTTCTGCTGATTGGGACAAGCATGGCGATGTCATGGGTTCTGGCGGCGGAAAACGTGCCGCAAAATATAAGCGCCAGCCTTATGGAGCTGACGGACAATAAATTTTTGATTTTGCTGATTATCAACGCCCTGCTGCTTGTGGTGGGGTGCTTTATGGATATGACGCCGGCAATTTTGATATTTACGCCAATTTTTTTGCCTGTAATTCAAAAACTTGGTATGCATCCGCTTCATTTTGGTATAATATTAATAATGAACCTGAATATCGGGTTGTGTACTCCGCCGGTCGGGACGGCCCTTTTTTTGGGCTGCGGGATTGCGGAGACGACGGTGACTAAGGTGATTCGGCATATTCTGCCGTTCTTTTTGGCAATGATCGCGGCGCTGCTGATTTGCGTTTATGTGCCGGCGATAACGATGTGGCTGCCGAAGGTTCTGGATTTTGTGAAGTAAAAGGTTTATAGATGGCTGAAAAAAAAGAAAATAACGAAATTAATAATCTCACGTTCGAGCAGGCGATAAAGAAACTGACTGAAATCGTCAGCAAGATCGAAGACGGGCAGATATCTCTTGAGCAAAGCCTGACTCAATATGAACAGGGAATGGAACTAATAAAATACTGCCGCGGGGTTTTGCAGAAGGCGGAAAAGAAAATAGAAGAAATATCGAAGGAGAAGGAGAAATAACATTGTACGGTTGCGGTTGCGCGGCTCGTCACGGTTACGTTTAACGTAAAACGATAGACGAAACGAGCCTCGTCGCCGATGAACGAAATACTATTTTAACGATGCGAGCGTGGCGGAACTGGCAGACGCGCAAGGTTTAGGTCCTTGTGTCCGTAAGGGCTTGTGGGTTCGACTCCCTCCGCTCGCATTTACTTACCTGACAAGCACTTATATCAATTTTTAGCACTTAATTTTTCCTCTTATTTACCCTTCACTGTGAAAATTTATGTGAAAAAATTCAGTGGCTTTTTATCCTTGAATTATTTTCTTTGGAATTAATCTCTATTAATAGATTTTTCTTGTTATTACAAAAATAGGCATTATCTTGTAATAAGAGTTTTTCTTATTACAAGTTAAACATACTATTGTGTCGAATATCTCGAAATTTGAGCAAGCAGTCGCGAAAACACAACCTGTGAATATATGGCATTACATAATCTATTTTATTTCTATAACAGTATTTTTCTTTTCTGATTCCAATGCCGCTGTAAAAAGTTTGTGGCTTATCGCTGCCTCATCCGGCGTAACACAACCTGAAAATTTACTCATCGGTTTGCCATGATGCAATTCATATAAAAACGCAGCCCACATTTGCAGAATTGAATCTGAAAAACCAGACTGAAATATGCCGCCGGTAATAGATTTGAATGCCATATCATGGCCCATATCAATTATCTGCCAGCCCTGTTCACCGCCTGTATATTCGAGAACTTCCAATGTATTAATTTGCTTGCTCGACCAGCGAACGGACGTTTTCGTTCCGAGTATTTCCAAATACCAGGTATTTTTATTGCCCGGAGCGATACGATGAGTTTTTATTGTCATTGGAAACTCCTGCCTGGCATCTTCATTCTCGGCGATACAAAATAAAGTTGCATTGTCCCACGTTTCGCAGGGAGACATACCGCCTTTGCCGTCCGGCCTTTCCTTTACAATATTCGAAAGTATCGCACGAACATTTTTCGGTATCCAGCCCGCTCTGAAAGGCATATGGCAGGCGTGCATTCCCAAATCGCCCATACAACCATATTCGCCGTTGAATTTTAGCATTCGCTTCCAATTGATAGGTTTATTAAAATCCAAATCACTGGAATGCAGGAATCCGCTATTAACTTCGAGAATTTGGCCGAAAACATTATTCTCAATCATTTTACCGATTTTCTGCATCGCAGGGAAAAACGGCGATTCGCTCGAACATCTTACAAAAGCATTTGGATGTTTTTTGATGCATTCAGATATTTTTTCATTATCGGATTTATCGATTCCGAAAGGTTTTTCGCCGAGCAGGTGTTTGCCGGCTTCTATCGCGGCACAATAAAGTTCAGCGTGCAAATTGTGCGGCACAGCAATATAAACAGCTTCGACTTCTTCATTTGCTAAAAGCTGCTTATAGTCGTTTGTAACCTGCTTTATCGAATTAAAATTATCAGTGTACCATTTCAGGATTTTTTCACTTGTGTCACAAATTGCAATGATTTGGGGTTTTACATCCATTTCAGGAAGATGACACCAGCGGGCAACAGCGCTTGCAAATTCTCTGCCCATAAGACCGCAACCGATAATACCAAATTTAACTGTTCTCATTTTTATACCTCATACTTTATTGTTTTACGATAAGCTAAACTAAATCCGACAAAACACGCAAATGAAATAAACGAAGCAATTATCATCGCGGGACGATATGAATGATAATTGTCAAAAATAAAACCTCCCAAAGGCGCGGCCAAAAGTGCCGCTAAACCATGAACAAATACAACCATCGGATAAACCATTCCAAAATTCTGATGTCCGTACTCTTCTGCAACCTGCACAGGGATATTTGCAATTAAGGCTCCGTAACTCATACCCACTGAGATGAGAAAGAGAAGAAAAACAATCGAACTTATGTTTCCCATAACTAAAAGTAATGCTGATACGGCTACTATGAACAGAATGAATTTCAGGGTTGCTGCTTTAAAACGGTCGTAAGCAATGCCGCCCATTATTCGTCCGACAGTATTTCCAATGGAAACGAGCCAAATCGAAAGAAGAGCGATAAAGCTGTTATAACCGAAAGAATAGGCAATAGGTTTTAAATTGCCTATGAACATAAGGCCAGAAAAAGTTCCTAATCCCACAGTAATTGCGAGGACAAAAAACCTTGGTCTGCGAAAGACACTTCGATAGGTTATGGTAGGAACCATAGTTTGCTTTCCCTGCCAAATCGGGTTGGCAATTTGCAGCCCGCAAACAAAAATAATCGCTCCGAAGCAGATACCGAGAATTTTAAAAATTCTCATCACATCCCAGCCATGGTTAAGCAGCATCTGTGCGACAGAAGACAACAATATGGCACCAAATCCATAGCCTGCAATTACCATTCCACAGGCAAAGCCTTTTTGTTTTTCGAACCATCTCATGCTCACTGATAATATGCAAACATAGCCAAAACTAATCGCAATTCCGTTAATAACGCCGCAACAGAGCCATAGAACCAGGAAATTTGAGCCGCTGAAACTTGCGGCAAAATAACCTGTAAACATCAAGGCTGAACTTATAATCACCATCCATCGAGGGCCTATTTTATTTTCAAGTACTCCTGTAAACAGCATTGACAGAGTCAAAAAACAAACGGCAGTCCCAAAAACAATTTGTGTCTGGGCGGTATTGTAGCCATAATTATTAATTAGATCAGGGACAAAAACGCTCCAGGCATAAATTCCGCCTAAACATAAATTAATAATAATCAATGCAGCTAAGATACGGTACTTCTTCATAATTTAGTTACAGGCCGCATAATTCCTTTTCTGTTTCACCGATCGCTTCATCAATAATGTCGAGACCTTTAAGCAGCACTTCATCTTCCATAACAATAGGCGGAGACATTCTTAAAATATGCCCCGCAGGAATCCATGCAAGACCTTTGCGGAAAGCTTTTTGATAGACGAGAGCGCCCGCTTTGTCGAAAGGTTCTTTTGTTTTCTTGTCCTTAACAAGTTCAATGCCCATCAGGCATCCTTTTGCACGGACATCGCCTACGATCGGATGCTCTGCTTTCATTTTTTCCATACGTTTCATCGCAAGTTCCCCCAAATATTCTGAACGAGCAAGGAGATTTTCTTCTTCGATCGCTTCAATACAGGCAAGTGCCGCTGCACATGCCATTGGGTTTCCGCCGTAGCTGCTCGATGCTGAAATCGATTCAAATGATTCTTTGTAAGGTTCGCGAACAGCGACACAAGTGACAGGAAAACCATTGCCAAAGCCTTTGCCGATTGTAACAATATCCGGCACGACATCCCAGTTTTCCATACAAAGCCACTTGCCGCATCTGCCGAAACTTGTGAGCACTTCATCAATCATCAGCAGGATTTTTTTCTCATCGCAGTACCTTCTAAGTTTCGGAAAGAAATCATCCGGAGGCATAACTGAACCGCCCCAGCCTTGAATAGGCTCAAGTACGAAACCTGCTACATTGCCGACAGTACCTTTATCAATATATTCGTCGAAGAACTGGATATATTTATCGCTGTCAACCGAACCGTCCGCTCGCGTAAACATCGGACGATAAGTATTCGGGCGCGGCACCATGTGCATGCCCGGCGCTCTGCATGGACCGTAAACGAATGACCGGATATGGCCTAATGAAACACCGCCGTAAGTCTTTCCATGATAATCATAAAAACAGGAAATCATTTCGGTCTTTCCGGAGGCTGCTCTTAAAACGCGCTGGCCGGCTTCGACGGCAGTTGTTCCGGAATCATAGAACTGGAAACCATTCAAATCGCCCGGCAGAATTTCTGCAAGTTTTTCGACGAGTTTTGTTTTAATCTCGGTTGTAAAGTCATGACAGTTCATTAATTTGCCTGCCATTTTCTGCACTGCTTCTGTAACTTTCGGATGGCAATGTCCGAGCGTAGTGACATAAATACCGGATGAAAAATCGATATATCTGTTGCCGTCAACATCGACCAGTTCACAGCCTTTTCCATGATCAAAGACTACCGGGAAAAGCTTTACCTGGCTGCTTAAACCCTTAAAATATTTCGTGCATCTTGTATGAAGTTCTTTAGATTTAGGTCCGGGCGGAGTAACTTTTAGATTTGGAACCTGATTTAAATCAAGATGCGCCCACGCTGGTGCTGCAGATACTTTTGAATTTTGTGTCATTTTTTGCTCCTATTATTTTGTTATAATAATTTTTGTGCCTGTTTTCTTTAATTGTTTTACTTGTTCATCTGTAATTTTTTCGTCCGTAATCAGTGCCTGGACTTCTGATAGGTTTCCATTTACAGCAAAATCTGTTTTGCCGATTTTGGAACTGTCAGACAAAATATATGTCATTTTCGCTCTCTGCCGCATTTTTTTATCAACGCTGGCAATACGAATATCCGAATTGTACAACTCGCCGTCGAGACCGATGCCGTCAGCTCCCTGGAAAGCAACATCGACACTGAACATATCAAGAACAGATTCGGCAATGACGCCTGTTAAATCAGGACTGCCCTTGCGTATGATCCCTCCCAGCAGAATGGTTTCAATTTTAGGCGAGAACTGAAGAACCGATGCAACCGCAAGACTGGGTGTTATAACTGTGATATCCTCGAAATCTTTTAACAGATTCGCCAATTCAAGTGTGGTTGTGCCAGTATCGAGTATGATTTTGTCGTGCGGTTTAACGAATTTTGCCGCACATGCTGCTATCATTTTCTTAAACTTCTGATTTTTCTTGCGTCTTTCGCCGAAATCAAATTCAAACTCCATTTTTTCAGCAATTGCGGCCCCGCCATGCGTTCTTTTGACTTTTCCCATGTCGGCCAAAGTATCAAGATCTCTGCGAATGGTCATTTCGCTGACGCCAAACATTCTTGCCAGAGCTGCAATCTCGACCTCTTGATTCGACTTTATCAAATCAGTAATTTTTGAAAGCCTTGCGTTTGCCGAAACTTTATTGTTTTTACTTGATTTCATATTAAATTATGTTAGTATGTGTTAATAATTATTTAAATTAACATAATATAACATTGATGTCAATCAAAAAATTTGTTATGCTGGATTTATGAAAAAAACCATTATCAAGAACGTTCAGATTGTTCTGGAAGATAAAATTCTAAAGAACTACAATCTTGTTATCGAAGGTTCTAAAATCAAAGAAATAACAAATCGTATTCCGAGGATTACAGAACCTAATGTAATCGACGGCAGGAAAAATTATTTGTCGCCTGGATTTATAGACCTTCACATTCACGGCGTACATGACAAATTAATCGATAATGGCACAAAGGATTTAACAGATATTTGCGAAATTCTTCCCCGATACGGCGTAACCGGTTTTTTGCCGACCGTTTGCCCCCTGCCTAAAGGAAAGGACGCAAAGTTCTTGTCAATACTTTCTAAAGTCAAGAGTCAGGGAACTCAGATTTTGGGTTTTCATCTTGAAGGACCATTTCTGACAATAACAGGCGCTCTTCCGAAAGAAGCATTGGGGAAGGCTGACATTAACAGAGTACGTAATCTCATAAAATCGGCAAAACCATTTAAAGCTGTTTTCAGCATTTCGCCGGATTTTAAAAATATAGAAAAATTAATTCCGATTATGAAAAAAAATAACACACCTGTCTTTATGACACATACTAAAGCTGATGTCGAACAGACATTGAAATCGATTATGGCAGGTGCAAATCACGCAACGCATTTTTATGATGTTTTTTATTCGCCGAGTGAAACAGACCCGGGTGTCCGCCCATGCGGTGCGGTTGAGGCAATTCTCGCATCCCCCGAAGTCTCCATCGATTTCATCGTGGACGGCGAACACGTCGATCCTATCGCGATTAGGATGGCGCTAAATTGTAAAGCGGCTGATAAGGTTTGCCTGATAACAGACGCGAATATCGGAGCAGGGCTGAATCCAGGAAGATACATTTTTGCAAAAGACGAGATTAGCTTTGCTTACAAAGGTGCGCCTGCCAGAGGAACAAATAATTCAAGATTTCCCGGCTGCCTTTACGGAAGTGGTTTGACTATGAATAAAGCTGTTCAAAATACTGTCAGGATGCTCGGCATAGATTTATGCCAGGCGGTCAAAATGGCGAGCACTAATCCGGCAAAAGTTTTGAAAATTAAAAATAAAGGTTTGATCAAAGAAGGCTTTGATGCCGACCTTGTAATGTTTGATAAAGAAATTAATATTCTAAAAACGTTTATTAAAGGTAAATGCTGTTATGAAAAAATTTGAGTTCGAACCGGCTAAATTTATACCATTCAGAGATAAAGACGCAATTGCAAGATGCAGAGCAATCAAACGCGAAGATATTGAGAAACATGCCAATCCTGACTTCAAAATCAAAGTTGTTAAAGATGATGATATAGCTTTTTTATGGTTTGGAGATTTAATAGCAAGACTGAAACTTGCAGGCGATGCAAATAAAAAAACAGTGATGATTCTTCCTAATCCATGGCCCGGTTATCGTCATGTCGCAAGAATAATCAACCGGTGCAGAATTAATTGCAAAAATTTATGGGCATTCGCGATGGATGAATATGCGGATCAGAATGGTAATATCGCACCGGAAAGCTGGGAATTCGGCTTCAGTCATGCCATGCTTAAATTCTTTTACTATGAAATCGATGAAGAGCTTCGACCTCCTCGAAAACAATTCGTATGTTTCAGCGATTTGAAAGATGTCGCAGATTACAGCAAAATTCTCGCCGATCAGGGCGGAGCGGATATTTGTTATTCTGGGCCTGGCTGGACGGGCCATTTGGCTTTTATCGAACCCGATGCGCCGGAACTGGCGGCATCTCTGGATGAATGGAAAACATTCGGAGCTAAAATTGTAACGCTTAGTCCTTTTACAGTCGCTCAAAATTCTCTGCACGGCTGTTTCGGTTTTAGCGGTGATCTTACCGCAGTTCCTCCAAAAGCGGCAACTCTGGGGCCGGCAGACGTCATAGCTGCAAAAGAACGTTTCGACACTCATTCCATTACTGTCGGGGGAAGTTTGAATTCGTGGCAGAGACTTACAACTCGCCTCGTACTTCACGGGCCGGTAACGCCATTACTGCCTGCATCAATTCTGCAAACGCTGAAGACAGATGTTTACGTTTCAGAAAAAGCGGCACTGAATATAGAAACTAACTGGAATATAGGTTATTAAAATGAACAACTTAAAAGCTGGTGCTTCACAGGTTGATATAAGTCCAAAAGATTCGCAATTTTTATTCGGTTATCCACATGTAAAAAGATACAGTACGGCAATACACGACAGGCTTTGGAGTTCGGCACTTTATCTTTGTGATGGAAAACAACAGGCGATGTTTGTTGCAAATGATATTATATTTGTCAGTAAGCAATCTTCTGCAAAAATTCGCAAAAGAATAGAAGCGAAGACCGGCATATCAGCAAAAAATATTATGGTAACCGCTACGCATACGCATTCGGGACCGATGACACTGGATTATTTGAGTAATTCCAGCGACCCGATTGTCCCGAAAACAGATGTAAAGTACGTTCAGTTTATGGAAGATTGTATTGTGCAGTCTGCCTGTGAAGCATACAAGAATGCACAGCCGGCAAAAATAGGATTAGCGATCGCAGACGACACCGGCATCGGAACAAACAGAAGAAATCCTGATGGGCCGGCGGATCACAAATTGCCTGTCCTAATTGTAAAAAATGCTGAAAACGATTCTAACATTGCCTGTATGCTCGTTTGCTCTATGCATCCTACGGTATTACACGAAGATTCGACGCTTGTCAGCGGAGATTTTCCAGGTTTGGCGCGAATCTATTTACAGGAGAATGTGCTCGGAAAAAATTGTCCGGTTCTGCATCATACAGGCCCTGCCGGCAATCAAAGCCCCCGACACGTTACAAAAGCAAATACGTTTGAAGAAGCTCAGAGATTGGGATTGATACTCGCAAAGGCTGTTGAAAAAGCGATTACTGAAGTTGAGTATCTTAGTGACGTTTCTATAGATGTTAAAACAAAAATTCTCAAAGATTTGCCAAAAAGAAAATTTCCTATGGTCGAACAATCGCAGGAAAAGCTGAATAACGCCATAAAAAAACTGGAAACACTCAGGAAAAATAAAGCAGCTAAACAGGAAATCAGGACAGCGGAATGCGACTGGTTCGGCGCTGAAGAAACTTTTACTTTGTCAAGAGCAGCCCAGAGCGGCTTACTCGATGTGGAATATAAAAAATGTCTGCCCGCTGAAGTGCAGATAATTAAAATTGGCAGCTTAAATTTTGTCGGCTGGCAGGGAGAAATATTTATCGAATACGCTCTTGAAATAAAAAATAAATTTCCGAATACATTCGTCATTTCTCTGGCCAATGGCGAAATGCAGGGTTATATAGTTACAAAACAGGCTTTTGATGAAGGAGGATATGAAGCGTCAAACGCCCTTTTCAGCTATGAAACCGGAAATATATTTGTCAGAGAAACAATCGAGATGCTTAAATGAATTATATCCTCGGAATAGATCTGGGTACGAGTTATTTCAAATTCGGGATATATGATGAACATTTAAATTGCGATGGGCTTGGACGAGTAACTGTCGAAAAAAATACCGGCAAAGGTAATTTAAGCGAACTGCCGGCTGAACGGTTCATATCGCTTATAAAAGAAGGAATAAAATGCGCCTGCGAACAGGCGGGCATATCGCCGGACGAAATCTCTAAAATCAGCTATGCTTCACAGGCAAACAGTTTCATATTATTAGATAAATGCGGCACCCCATTAACGAATTTAATTCTTTGGCCGGACACGCGAGCGAATGAGATTTATCCCGAAGTTAAAAAACTATGGAACGAAAAAGATTTTCTAACAACAACCGGAATCGGCATTCAGCCTTCCAGCCAATTATGCATAAATAAACTGCTCTGGTTCAAAAAGAACGAACCTGAAACATGGCAGAAAACATCGAACGTTCTAACCATTTCTGATTATCTTATTTTCATATTTACCGGTAAAAAAGTCGGCGATATGGGAACAGCTTCGCTTCTCGGCCTTTTGGACTGCCAAGCTGGTAAGTGGTGGCATAAGGCTTTTGATATTTTGAATATCGATGCGAAATTATTCGGCCCAAGATTACCTGTTGCTGCAAAAGCAGGCGAAGTGAATAAACAGGCTGAAAATATGTTCGGCACAAAATGCGGGACTTCTTTTTATATCGGCAGTCTCGATCATCACATGGCCGCGTTAGGAGCAGGCGCAGGCAGAACTGCCGACATAAGCGAATCGACAGGAACCGTGCTGGCGTGTGTAGATTTTACAAACGCATACAAACCAAGAGAAGATGTATGCATATCGCCATGGGTTGAAAACAATTTTTGCCAGTTAACTTTCGATGGAAACGGAGCTTTGTCGCTGGAATGGTATCATCAGCATTTTGCACAGGATTATCCTATAGCTGAACTTATAGAAATGGCACAGAAAACAGGAAACGCTGCCGGTCTGAGAGCGAAACCGATGGCCTACAAATATAAATCTTTGAATGAGGCTTTTGTAAATCTAAATGAAAACCATACTCATGGCCACTTTATTTACGCGTTGATGGAATCGGCAGCAAACACATTAAAAGAGTTAATAAATAAACTTACACTCGATAAAACAATAAATAAAATCGCAGCCACCGGAGGCGGTGCAAAAAGCGATTTATGGCTTCAAGTGAAGGCGAAAATCACAAATTGCGATTTTCAAAAAGTCCAAAATACCGAGCCGGCAACACTCGGAGCAGCAATGATTACCAAAAGCTATAAAGAAAAGTAAAACATTTTGTATATTTATTGTATAAATTACAGAATTATTCTTTTCTAAAATTCCCGCACGAAATTCCTGTCGCTTTTTTGAAGAGCCGCATAAAATAAAAAATATCATCAAAGCCAATAACTGAAGCAACTTCCTTGATTGACATACCTTCTTTAAGGAGTGATTTAGCTTTTGAAATTCGCAGGCTATTTATGAATTCCCTCGGGCTTCTCCCCGTATATTGTTTAAAATATCTCCTGAAATTAGATTCGGAAAAATTATATTTCTGTGCAAGCGTTGAAACGGAAATATCAGAGCTGTAATTTGAGCTAAGCCATGAAATCACAGCCTTAATTTTACCTTCCCATTGCTGATATTTCTCTTTGGGTTTTGAAAGTTTGAAAATCTCAAGTATGAGGTTGGTCACAATATTCTTTCTCTCGAATATCGCCGCCTTATCTTCGTTAGTAATTATTTTCTTAAGTTTCGCATGCGAATCCGCGAAAATCCCTATATCATCATCAATGACTACTGAGCTTTTATTTAAATATCCCAGTTCTGTCAGTTTTACCGATTCGGGCCCATTCCAAACGATATATTTTTCGTACCATTTCTGACTTGGATAATACGCAGTTGGTTCGTCAGGAAACAAAAGTATCGCATTGCCATTAGTGATTCTTACCTGCCCATAAGCCGGATGTATAAAATACCCATCTCCCTGCTCAATAAAAACAATAGCGTATTGTCCAAGCTTTCGCAAAGCTGACGGCAATTGAAATTCTCTTTCCGCTTCTCCAATTCTGTCAACCCAAAGGCCTATTTGCCGTTCTATCCTCAAAGGTGTTCGGAATCGGGTTTCACTAAATATTTTATATTCATTAAAATTCGAAAAGTCCATATAATTTACCGAAAAGTCAATAGCAACTTAAATAAAACCACTATATTATATAGCAGTTTTATTGAAAAGTCCATTATTAAGGTTTCATCAAATGACTGAATGTGAAAGATGGCTTAATACTTTATTGTTCAAAACCACTGACAGGATACCTTTAATCCCAGGTGGCGGCAGAAAATCCACCCGCACTCGCTGGCACAGCGAAGGCTTACCTGATGAAATTGATGATACAAGTTCAATAAATGAATATGCATACGAATTAGCCGGTGGAAAGCTGAAATTGCCTAAAATCGGAAAAAACTTTGCAGTCGATGAACGAATGAAGCCCATGTTCGAAGAAAAAGTTATCGAAAAAAATGAACATACTCAAATCGTCCAGGACTGGAAAGGCAACATATGCGAAATCAGTAATGAATTCACAACTGAGTACCTTAGAAACCCTATAGACTTTGTCACGAGGAGATGGATTAAGTGCCCAGTCGAATCACAGGCTGACTGGGAAGGCATGAAAACACGATATAATCCTGACGACATTTCAAGGCTCCCAGAAAATCATATTCAGCTTGCCGATGAACTCAGGGATCGCGACTGGCACGTGGAACTGCATTTTTCAGGCCCATTCTGGCAACTCCGGGAATGGGTTGGTTTTGAAAATCTCTGTATAATGTTTTACGATAATCCCAAACTCATCCGGGACATGCTCAATTTCTGGAGTGATTATATTGCCGCTCTGCTCGAAAATACTTTTAAATACATCATCCCAGACTGCTTTCATATAAGCGAAGATATGGCATACAAAGGTTTTTCGATGATTTCTCCGGATATGGTTAGAAGATACTTACTGCCGATATGGAAACGCTGGGGAGACATCGCCAGGTCGGCAGGTGTTAAAATTTATGCTATAGATTCAGACGGCTACATCGGCGAACTTATCCCAATCTGGATAGAAGCGGGCTTTAATTGCTGTGATCCTGTCGAAGTGGCTGCAGGAAACGATATTGTTGAATTTCGCAAGATATACGGCACAAAAATGGCATTTCGCTGTGGATTCGACAAACGATGTATCGCAGATGGCGGCAAAGCTCTTGAAGATGAAACAAAACGAATCATGCCTGTAATAAAAAATGGCGGTTATATTCCCAGCTGTGACCACGGCGTACCGCAAGATGTTTCATGGCAGAATTATGTTAAATATGTTGGTTTGATTGCAAAAAGTACCGGCTGGTTATAACATAACGTGCGGTACACAACTCCATCCGGCAAAAACTGATTACCTTTTAATATTATGTCAATATCAGCTAATTCTTAGCACCATTTTGCCTTGCTTTTGCAATATAACTCTCTGCTTCCAAACGTTTGGCATCCATACAGTTAATGGTGCCCGAAGGCGTATAATTTTTAGTAAAGACCTGAGCAGCTTTATAATCCATGCCGACAAGCTTGACTTTTGACACGCTAATAATATTAAGAATCTTGTCCATATCATTAAGATGGGGCTGAGAGATATTTATGCCGCACAAACCTCGTAATGAACAAAGACTCGAAACCAGATGGTCGCCTTTTCCGCAAAAATGTATCGCTCCATTACCCAAAGTATCGAGCAGTAGTTGATTGAGAGGCAAAACAAATTCCCGGAACATATCCGGAGATATATTTACTGACGAATCGTCGCGCAGAAATATTACCCCTTTGTGTAAAAGCCCCCAATGAGAATTATAAGTTTTTCGAGGAGGTACTATAGTCTGCCATTTTTTCATAAAAGCAATATAAGTTTGCGTACACAGGTTTAAAAAATCTCTGACAAGATCAGGATTTTCATAAAAATCAAGAAGCAAACGGCTGCCCCAAATAACTTCACATATATCCAGAGGCCCCTGAAGATCAGGATGATAGACATAAACGAATTCGGATATTTTGGGAAATCTCGCAGCAGTCTGCATATAAATTTCACCCATTTCCAAAACATTACCGCCCAATCCGTTATTCAAATCGGGGACACCGGCGTCGAGCAGCATTTTAATTTGATCGATATCGTTGAAAGGTATGGAAGTTGGGAGAGTATTAGTTTCTCGAGGCATATGAAACATTTTGACCCCGAATAGAGAAGGTATCAGACTCGATCCGTAATTGCATCTGACATTTAGAATTGCTCCAGAGCCGAATTCAAGCTGAACCAAAGCCTGTGCGTATTGATTCAATGCCATCAATTCGTAATCCGTTACGGCATCATTTATGTTTATTGAAAGGGCTTCAAAGATGTCAGAAACTTCTGAAATCGGGCTCGGATTGGGCACCGAACGGCATGGAGCATGAATGACTTCAGCACACCTTCCTTCCCAAAAGTCGATCCAGCTTCTCCGAAGAGCAATTTCATGCTCTGGTTTAATGCGACTTTCAAGCCTTTCAAGCATATTTCTAAGCTTTATATTCATCCTGCATTCACTTTAGATTTAAACAGAATATTTTGAAATCAAGATACGCCAATGACGACTGTGCATCGAAAGTAACTTTATCTCCATCCTGAACAAAATGACAGTCGCAAACGCTCCAGTTGCCCTGTTCATCGAGCTGTGTTATTTGTTTGACATGTCCGGGAACATCTGAAAGCGATACGTTGATTCGTTCCCAATCGTCTGGTGTATTCGAAGCGACAAAAATCAGTATATAATCAGGATAATCCACACGCATCGGGAGAGTATGCGGGCCGCCATCGACAAAAAGCGGGATTTTTCCTGCCGTGAGCCAGTCAAGAATCGAGCGAAATTGAGTTTTCCTGTGCCAACTGAGAAAACAGACAGTTACGCCCTGCTGCAGATCCATACCATAAACCGCTATGCGTCCGCCGAGCTGATTTT
>JAKJEQ010000012.1:24443-24705 GCA_022705345.1 Planctomycetota bacterium
AAAACACAACGGCGGGCATATACGGTTTACGTTCCGGGTCGATAAAATTGCTGAAGACCTTTGCGGCGGGGTCAATTTCGAATTTCGCAAGCAATTGACCGGGCGTCGCAAGTCGAGTGGAAATATAAACACCTGCCCCATAATCCTCGGCGACGGCAGGGATAGTATTCTTGTTTATGAATTCCACTGATCTTACTCCCAAAAGATGGCCATATCCATCTTCTATAAGAACCTTGGCGGCAGAGGCATCGAGCAGAAGAGG
>JAKJEQ010000130.1 GCA_022705345.1 Planctomycetota bacterium
CCGGCCGCTCCAACTACTGCGGCAATTACTATATCGACGCTGCTATCAACAGACGCTGCGGAAAGCCCCTGCACTGGGCACAAAATTTCCGTACCGGTTTTGCCCAGAAGTTTTTTGAATGAATCCAGCTTTTCGCTGTTAGTCACAACCGCAAACCGCGGTTTATATTTTTTTACCTGCTCGGCGAGCATTTCGATATTGTTGTGGGCTGATAAAGCGATTATTTCGAACTGATTGTTCAGCGCATCAATTACTTTTAAGGCATTTCTGCCGATAGAACCTGTCGAACCAAGTATTGCGATTTTTTTAGTCATTATACAGTGTAGATCCGTGTAATCCGTTTCTAAAATTATTCTCTTTTCCTGTTCATTTCCCTGAACTGTCTTGGCGTCATACCCGAAATTTCCTTAAAAGTCCGCGTAAAATAACTCTGGTTATTATAGCCCGCTTCAAAACAAATTTCCGTACAGTTTTTATTTGTCGAAATTAAAAGTTCTTTCGCATATTCGATTCTCATATTCGTCATATAATCTATGATCGTCATTCCGGTCTGTTCTTTAAAAATATGGCTCAAACGCGAAACGCTCAAATGTGCGCTGTGAGCCACTTCGTCAATAGATATCTGCTCCTGGAAATGCTCACGAATGTAGTCGATAGCGGGCTTGATCTGGGAAACACGCTTTTTATCCTGGATAGAATAGACCAGATCTATGAAATCATTCAGGGCATTGCTCAGCCAAACACATAGATCCTGCTGATTATCTATTTGCAGAACTTTATTTATGTAATCGAGATTTTTTTCAAGCATGAAATTTATATCGACTCCGCCTTCGACTGCGCTTCTTCCGAGAACGCTCAAAAGCTCGAGCATTCTCGCCTTGAGAACGGAAATATTCCCCGGGTCTTTCAGCATAATACTTGCGAGAATCATATTAAGAACTTCTCGTGCGCCGGTCCTGTCTCCGATTTTGACCTTGTCCATCAGCCGCTTTTCGGCATCGAGAGGATATTGCCCCGCCCCTGTTTTCTGTTTATGTTCCCTGATAAGTTCGCTGATTTCAGACTGCTGCTGACTTCGCTGTCTTCGCCATTGCACAACGTATGGATCCAGACCTGTTGACTCATAAAGAAGAACAAATAAAAATTCTGCTGCTTCGTGTATTCTTCGCCCCGGAAAAATCGGTAGTTTCGCAATTGCCTGTTTCAGTTTCTTGCGGTTTATCCGAATACCTTTTAGACGCTTATCGATATCATCGATCAGTATCTCGTCAGGCTTGTTCCAGAGACATTTGCCGAAAAAAATTCCGCCCAGCGGTTTATCTTTATCCATCGCCGGAACGCAGGCGAGCACAATACCGGCATGACAAATCGTAATATATGGCTGACCGGTTTCAAATGCCATCTTCATTCCTCGAAGCCTGTCCTGACGGCATCGCTTAAAACCGGCCGGACTATCGAGAACTATCTTGCAAAAATCCGGATGACAATCCTTGCTGCAGGCAAAGGCTGCATTTGCCCCGGATATTTCGGTTGTTTCAAGAGGCATATCAAAATTGCCGCGAAATGCCGCTTCCAATTTTATAAATTTTTCTTTTGTAAACAGTTGTTTTTCCATATTCTATTTACTATTTTCGGCTGGTTTTACACAGAAAAATTAATTTTAGCACTATTTTGCTAAAAAAGCTATAATTATTTCAAAATAAATGACTTACAAATTCAATTAAAACATACATTTTAATACAACGTTATACTTGTAAATTCGACCTTTGTTCACTATAAATAGTATTTACAGTGTAATCCGTGTCTGAAAGGACAGTTTAAACCGTGTCGAAGTTTATGAAACCACTTTATATCAGCGCAACAGGTCAGGACAGCGGAAAAACGAGCGTTATCTGCGGTCTTATCCAGCATTTGAGGAATTTAGGGCACAGGCCGGGCTATTGCAAACCTGTAGGTCAGCGATATGTTATGTTTGAGGGCCACAGCGTAGATGAGGATGCGGTGCTAGCGCTTCAGGCATTCGGTTTTAAGGACCAGCCCCAGGATATGAGCCCTATTGCTGTTGCCGAAGGTTTCACTGCGAAATTCATTATGAATCCCGATGTTTCAGCACTTGAAAAGCAGATCACTGACAGTTTCGACAGGTTAAAAAAACAACATTCAATGATGATCGTGGAAGGCACAGGACATGCAGGCGTCGGAAGCTGCTTTGGGCTTTCGAATGCCCGTGTCGCCCAAATGCTTGATGCAAATGTGATAATCGTCTCTTCAGGCGGGATTGGAATTTAATTTATCGCTTGCCCTTTTCAAAAAATATAAAGTTAATGTGACAGGCGTGATTTTGAATAAAATTTTCGCGCAAAAATTTGAAAAAGTCAAATCAATCGCTCACAAGGGACTCGAACTGATCGGCACAAAGCTGGTTGGTTCTATACCCTACGATTCGGAGCTGTCTTATTTTTCTATCGGGCAGGTAGCCGAAGAATTCGGATATCAGGTTCTGTGCGGTAATAATTTGCTCACAAATAAAATCGAACATACCGTTGTTGCTGCTATGGAGCCGCAGAATGTTCTGAAATACATTGAAAAGAATACCTTAATAATCACCCCCGGGGACCGCATAGACAATATCCTGCTGACTCTGGCGCTTTCGGAATCAAGCGATTTCCACGAAAAACTTTGCAGCGGAGGCCTTATCCTTACCGGAGGATTAAAACCGGATTCCACAATTCTGACTCTGCTATTAAGAAGCAATATTCCGGTGCTTTTTACAAACGAAGATACATTTTCTGTTACCGCGAAAATGAAGGATTTGCATTTCAAAATCCGCAGCGATGATCACAATAAAATCGTAAGAACTTACGAGCTGCTCAAAAATAATGTTGATACAGATTTAATCCTGAATGCATTATCTGTATAAGTAACATAAGAAGAAACGGCAGCTAATTATTGCCATTTCCATTGATCTTGTCGCCAATGTATTCCGGAACGATTTGCTTAATCGCGATGACGATTTGTTTGTGATTCTGAAAATCTGCTATCGAGACCAGATTATTGATCTTTTCAAGAAGCTCATCCCTGCCTAAAGGAGCGTTTTTCTGCCAGACGCTTATTTTCGGGTGCCTTGTCAAAACCATATCTTCGCCTTTGATCGACAATTCCTCGAAAAGTTTTTCGCCGGGCCTTGTTCCCGAAAAAACAATTTCAATATCTTCGCCCGGCCTAAAGCCGCTCAATGTAATGAGTTCTTTTGCAAGGTCCACGATTTTCACCGGCTCACCCATATCCAGCACAAAAATTTCGCCGCCCTTACCCATCGTTGCCGCCTGCAAAACGAGCTGCGACGCTTCGGGTATAGTCATAAAATATCTGCGCATTTCGGGATGAGTTACAGTTACCGGCCCGCCTGCCGCAATTTGATTTTTAAATATCGGCACAACCGACCCGTTGGAACCGAGAACATTGCCAAATCTTACCGTAACAAAACTTGTACTGCTCGTCCTGTCAAGGTCCTGGATATAAAGCTCCGAAATGCGTTTCGTTGACCCCATTATGCTTGTAGGGTTTACCGCTTTATCAGTGCTTATCATAACAAAACTTTCAGCTTCATATTTATTCGAAGCGTCCGCGACAGTTTTCGTTCCGATGATATTATTTTTAACCGCCTCCCCGGGATTAAGCTCCATCAGCGGAACATGCTTGTGCGCAGCGGCGTGTATAACAACTTGCGGATGAAATTTTTCAAATATCTGCTCCACTCGCTTTTTATCGGTGATATCGCAGATTATCGCTTCCATTGCAACCTGCGGAAAACTTTTGCGAAGTTCCCTTTCGATAAAGAACAATGAATTTTCCGCCTGTTCGACCAGCAGAAGCAGTTGCGGCTGGAAATGACAAACCTGCCTGCACATTTCAGAACCGATTGAACCGCCTGCGCCGGTAACAAGAATCACTTTGCCGTCAAGCAATTCGCCGATTGTCGCAAGATCAAGCTGCACAGCTTCGCGTCCCAAAAGGTCGTTGATTTCAACGTCGCGAATCTGAGAAACACGAAATCTTCCGCTTGCGATATCAGCTACCGAAGGCACTGTTCTGAAACGGACTTTAGCGCCTTCGCAAATCTGTACCACTTTTCGAAGCTGCCTTGCGGTCGCGCTTGGCATAGCAATAGCGATTTCCTCGATATTTTTTTCTTTGCATACTGCCGGCAGTTCATCGACATTGCCCAGCACAGGAATTCCGTGAATATTCACTCCCCGCTTTGCCGGATCGTCATCGATAAAACCTATGACATCGTATTGCTCGACTGTCATTCGATGCAGTTCACGCAGCAGAGATTCGCCCGCGTTTCCCGCGCCGACAATCAAAAACCTTTTCAGCATTCCTGCCTGCTCGGTATGAAACTCCTCATGATAAAGCCGAACAGCCATCCTCAATCCGCCCATAAGAACAATTGTCGCGAACATATCGAGAATAAAGACAGCCTGGCTGAAAGTAGTAAACTCAAGAAGATATCTTCTAAGAGGTTCTGCCGCAAGAAGCCCAAACCAGAGCACAACGATTATTAGCGTGCTGATAAGGGATGCTTTTACTATCGCAAGAAGGTCTGTAATTCCAACATATCGCCACCAACCCTGGTATTGCCTGAATATGCCGAAAGTCAGCAGTTTTACAATAACGAAAAATGGAAGCAGTTTGAGAAATTGCATCCAGAACCACTCTGGGTTGTATTGCATATTGTTAACAAAAAAGAAAGCCATCAGGAGGCTTAAGCTGAACATGATAATATGCGCAAGTATTATGTATTGCTTGCGGAAATGCAATAGCACCCCTCCCTTTTCAGGCGTTTTTAGGCCTTCCTGTCCTGTAATATTCGGATTCTCTGTGGTCATAAATCTTTTATGCTCTACGCCTGTTCAGTAGCTTGTGTTTGCGATGTTGTCTCGATATATATCTTTTCAATAGGTGTATTATCGACTTTTTTCCGTAAAAGGCAATAAATAACTGTCCCGGCAGAAAAATAATAGCTTATTACAAAAGATAATATTAAACCGGAGATAATTAATATCTCAAAATGCACAACAGCAGATGAGATTGTCTGTGTAATTGGTTTTGTCATATCGCCTGAAGTTCCCAGAAAATTAAAAAACTCCAGTATTGGCCATATAGCGTCGATCTTGTCAAACTGCTGCCCTCCCCTGCTTTGCGCAAATACCCCAACTTGCAAAAACCATCTACTCAGCAAAAGCGTAACATAAGCAAAGAATCTAACAAAAAGATAACATATCCCTCCATAAAACGCGGCAAGTATTGTATAGCCCACAAGTCGCCAAGGCCTTGAATAAACGTAATTATATGCGCGGCTAATGGCATCGAAAGTGTCAGATTTGTCGCAGCCAATTGCTCCGAACATAAGGTTAAAACTTGCGCATGCCCATATTGCGGTAAAAGCCATTATGACACCCGCAAAGAGTACCAGCAGGAAAAACAGCGCAAGTAATAATTCGCCGGCATAAGGGATGTTGCCGATAAGGCCGATAAATGAAATAATTACAAATCCAAGAATCGCTACCAGCACAAGCGGCGCTGTTGGAGCACACAGTATCGGCACATAATTTTTCAATGCAAACGTCAGTGTCGAACCCATGCCCGCACGCTGGTCGCGAGCAAACTGAAGGGCTGCCCCTCTGCTGATTGCCCCCCCCGCAAGCGAAAGAACTGTAAAAGAAATCAGATAGAAAATTATGCCGTAAATCGTATGATATTTCAATACCCATACGCAAGCCATGATGCAATTGCTTACCGCGGCTATGACCTTG
>JAKJEQ010000131.1 GCA_022705345.1 Planctomycetota bacterium
ACTGGACTGAATCGAGCGGGGTGCTTTCGGAACGTTTTTGCATACTGTAAACAGCGAATGCGTTTTCAGGATTTGACATATCGTAGAGGTAGACTTCGGCCCATTTTGCTGGAGCGGCGGCATCGGCAAACCTTCGGCATTGAAGAGATTCTAAACCGTTATTCAGGTATAAATCGGCCTTGCCGTTGATTTTTTCGTATAGATTTGCGGGCAGGTAGTTCTCAATTTCACCTGCGGGGACGAATTTATCGCCGAACAATGTTTTTTTGAGAACTGTATCATCTACGGATTGATAATGTTGCTGCTTTATTCCTATCGCAACGGCGATGAAAATAAGCATGATTATGACAGAGTAACTGATAATTGACTGTTTTCGGCTTATTGGCATATTATTTAACTACTTGCAACATTAATGGATTACAATTATACTGATATACGTATATTAGTCAAACTTGTGTTAAAATACCAGTTGGTATTATTACTTTCGCGTTGCAAGGTTTGCTAAATTCTTTGCCAGCTTCGCTTTACCCGCGGAGTTTCGTACGGATATATTTTTTGATTCTTCTTACTGTACCATTTAATAATGGAGTAAAATATGTTTGAAACAGCAAATAGCGTTCTTGCATTCTCACTGGGTTGGCCGGAAATACTGGTGATTCTGCTTATCGCACTAGTGCTTTTTGGAAGGCGGCTGCCCGAAGTTGCACGTTCTTTAGGCAAGAGCCTTACAGAGTTCAAAAAAGGTTTAAATGAGACCAGGGATGAGATAGAAAAAAAGACTAACGATTCAGACAAGGTTTAACGGCAAAAGAGAATCCCTATTTCGTATAAGATGTACATAGGTACAGCCAGCGCTACCTGACTTATCATATCGGCTGACGGAGTGACGACCGCGGCTACAACAAAAATTCCGAGGATTACGTATTTTCTGGTTTTTTTCAGCATTTCAACAGAGACAATCCCGATTTTATTAGCGGCGACGATGGCAATAGGCATCTGAAAACAAACCCCAAAGACAAGCATCATCAAAAGCATAAAGCTGATATAGCTTGAAATCGTAACCTTTGTTTCAACAGATTTTATGCCTGTGTCAAAGCCGATAAAAAATTTAATCATTAAAGGCGATATGATAAAGAGGAAGAACAAAGCGCCAGAGGCGAAAAGCAAAGCACAAATCGGCGAAACGACATGTATGAATCTTCTTTCGTTTGCGTAAAGGCCGGCTGAGACGAATTTCCAAAGCTGATAAAAAACCCAAGGCGAAGAAAGAATCAGGCCAAACAGCAAGGCGGTCTTCATATAGACCATAAATTTTTCTGATAAAGTAATTGCCTGAAGAGTTGCGGGCAGGCCTGTCTGCTGCTGGACGTCGAAGTACGGCTTTGTTAGAAGCATCAACAAAAATTTTGAAAAGAAAAGGCATATAATAAGACCGGCGGCAATACCAATAAAGGCAAGTATTACCCGGATTCGAAGTTCTTCGAGATGGTCGCCGAGTGACATTTCAATAAAATTTTGTTTGTCATCATAAGTCATTTTATTTTTACTATAATAGCAAGGTCGTATTTGCATTGCAAATCTAAAAAACGACTCCTGACACCTTTTAAGTCTTTGCAAAATAAGAGGTTATAAGGGATATTTTTGGAAAAAGGTGTCAGACACCTTTTTAAGGCTTTATAATTGATTTTGGACATCTGAAAGCATAAGATTAAAGTATCCTTTTATGAAAGGACATTTTATGAATGAAAATTATATGACAGGCGCAAAAGTATATAAAAATGCTGAGTTCGGCAACTGGAGCATTGAGGATATGCTTGCCTATTTTAAACGGCATGGCGTTATGCGGGTTTCTGACCTCCATATAAAGGTTGGAGTTCAGCCGGCGTTTAGGTTTGACGGCAATTTGATGAAGCTAAAAGGCGAAATTGTAACGCCCAAAATCGCTGAAGATTTGATTTTTCCGCTGCTCGGAGAGGCTAAGGTCGCGGAGTTCAAGGCGAAAAATAACGTTGACTGCTCATATAGTTACGGAGGGCTTCAGTTTAGAATAAACGTATTTATGGATAATGACGGACCGGCGGCGGCGATACGGGCGCTTGGCAGCGATGTGCCGCAGCTCGAGGAGATCGGTTTTCCGAACAGCGTTTATAAAGATATAACGCATTTGCAGAATGGACTTGTGTTGCTGACAGGCATTACGGGGGCGGGCAAATCGACGACTATCGCGTCTTTTCTGGACAGGATAAGCGATTTGCGGGCGTGCAGGGTAATTTCGGTTGAAGACCCAATCGAATATATTTTGAAGCAAAAAAATTCGGTCATTTCACAGCGAGAGGTCGGCAGAGATGTGCCATCGTTCGCTGAAGGTCTGAAGTATATGCTTCGCGAAGACCCGGATGTGATTTTTGTCGGCGAAATGCGAGACGCGGAAACGGTGGCAATGACATTGATGGCGGCGGAAACAGGACATCTTGTTTTCTCGACGCTGCATACTCGCGATGTTACCGGTACTATCACAAGAATTCTTGATTATTTCCCGTCATCGAGACAGGATGAGGTCAGAAACCAGCTTTCTCTCGGACTGGCTTACGTTGTTTGTCAAAAACTGATTCCGAAAAAAGACGGTACGGGCAGGCTTATATGTATGGAAGTGATGAATAATAATTACGCATGCGCAAACCTGATAAGGATTGGAAAAATTGAACAGCTTTATTCTCAGCTTCAAACCAAGACCCGCGAAAAGCCGGATGAAAAAATGATCACATTCGAAATACATCTCGCTCGGCTGGTTAAGACCGGCAAAGTCGATCTGCTCGAAGCGAAGAAATGGGTGAACGATTATCAATCATTTATTGACGCAATGAACACCGTGACAGTATAAAATTCGAATCTCGAAATACGAAATCCGAAAAAATGACGATAGTTTTTAATTGTCCTGAATGTAATTCAGTATGTGCGTTTAAAGATATTTATGTCGGCAGAAAAGCGAAATGTCTGAAGTGCAATCAGGTGTTCATCATCCCTCAAAATGAAAATGAAAAAATTATAAAGATAGAACCGCGGTGATTTATGCGAACCTTTTGGCCGCGATAACGATACAAATTCCAGCGATAGTGTCGATGAGGGCGGCGGGGCTGTTCTATAGGCACTTCGCATGCTATTTTAAATGGTAATAACTTGAAAAATGGCTGGATTTGATTTATAAAAGGCTGGTTATGGCACAAAAAGTTAAAATAACTACACTTGTCGAAAATACGGCCGAAGGAAACGGATTGCTTTCTGAGCATGGAATAAGCTTCTGGATAGAATTCGGAGAACATAAAGTTCTTTTCGATACAGGTCAATCGGGAATCGTCGTTCGCAACGCGGAAATACTTGGTATCAATCTCGCGGAAACGGACGCGATTGTAATAAGTCACGGGCATTTCGATCATACAGGCGGTCTTGAGCCGGTATTGAACATCGCGCATAAAGCGAAAATATTTATGCATCCCGGCGCTTTGGATAAGCGGTATAGTTTTCGCGGCGGCTCGAGCAGAGCGATAGGCATCCCAAACGGCTCGCGAAAAATCATCGAATCTCACGCGGATACTAACAAAATCGTCTGGACCAAAGGGCCGACCCAAATATTTCCGGGCCTTTTTGTCAGCGGTGAAGTGCCGCGCACGAATAAGTTCGAAATCGATGAGCAGGAATTCTTTCTTGATGAAGACGCCAGTGAGCCGGATATCCTGACTGACGATCAAACGCTTTATTTCAATACGCAGCACGGGCTTGTCTCGATTTTCGGATGCGCTCACGCCGGACTTATCAATACGCTGGATTACATTACAAAAATCAGCGGCGTTGAACATGTTCATACGATTATGGGCGGCTTTCATCTAATCGGCAGCAGCAAAGAAAGAGTATCCAAGGTAATCGATAATATCGAACGCTTCGGCATCCAGCGAATCGGGCCGGGACACTGCACCGGAGTGGAAGCGGAACTTGAATTCAGGAAGCAATATCCAAAGCGTTGTTTTATGTGCTCGGCAGGTACGAGCTGCGAGTTTGGGGCAATATGAAAAAAGAATCACCATCTAAAGCCGGTCATATCTTCGGGCCGGTTCCATCGCGAAGACTTGGGCGTTCATTAGGAATAGATTTGATACCGCCAAAGACATGTACGTATGATTGTCTTTATTGCCAGGTTGGGCTAACCACAGAAAAGACAATGCAGCGGAAATGCTGGATTGCGGTCGATGAAATTATTGCGGAATTAAAAGAAAAGCTGGCTTTGAAGCCTGATTATATAACTCTGTCCGGCTCAGGTGAGCCGACGCTTTACAGCGAATGCGGCAAATTAATTGCGGAGATAAAGAAAATCACATCGGTTCCAATTTGCGTGATTACTAATGGTTCGCTGCTGTTTTTGCCGGAGGTTCGCAGGGATCTTCTCGCTGCTGACCTTGTTATGCCTTCGATGGATGCGGGCGACGAGGAAACGTTTCAAAAGATTAACAGACCGGTGGCCGGGATTACGTTTGAAAAGATGCTGCAGGGACTGATTGATTTCCGAACGGAATATAAAGGCAAATACTGGCTTGAAGTTTTTCTAATCGCAGGTTTGAACGACAACGATGAACAAATTGAAAAGATGACCCGGTGCATAGAAAAAATCCGGCCGGATAGGGTTCAGCTTAATACTGTCAGCCGACCGCCAGCCGAAGATGTAAAATCGCTGAGTCCTCAAAGGCTTGAGCAGATTCAAAAGAAAATTGATAAATATGCCGAAGTAATCGCCGATTTTAAAGGCACCGTAACTGAAGATTTTACGGCTAAAGACGATGATATTGTTGATATGCTTAAACGCAGACCATGCAGCGCTGATGATATTGCAGCGGGACTTAAGATATCGAAACTTGAAGTTCTCAAACATATCGAGGAACTTGTTAAATCCGGGAAAATCATACCCACGACACAAAATAATAAAATACATTATAAGGTTATTTAAATCATGGATGGACATCAAATTAAAGTAACATTTCAGCCGCAGGGCAGGACGGTTTATGTTTTGCCGGGAACGAAGATCATCGAAGCGGCGGCTCTTGCAGGAGTAATTATCGATACTCCGTGCGGCGGAACCGGAACGTGCGGCAAATGCAAAGTAAATATTATCTACCCTGACGAGAAAAAAGGAGAATGCCTTGCCTGTCAGCAGGCGATTACAGAAGATACTGTCATCGAAGTGCCTAAAAGCTCACTGCTGGAGGGGCCTGACAAGGTAGTTGTCGATTCAGATATTATTCATAAACTTATTCCCGACGAAAAATATGTCCAGACCGATGTATGTTTCGGCGTTGCGGTGGATGTCGGCACGACTACGATAGCTGCATCGCTTGTGAATCTGAAAGATGGAAATGAAATTGCTGTTCTGGGCAGTCATAATCCGCAGATTTCTTACGGTGATGATGTTATAAGCAGGATAAAACTCGCAAGCGAAAATCGCAAGGGGCTTGATCACCTGCAAAAAGCGGTCATCAAGCAGGTCAAAACAATGATAGAAAATCTTTGCAGGCTTGCTTTGATAGAACGCAATTCGATTTACGAAATAACAATCGCAGGCAATACCGCGATGGAACATCTATTCTGCGGCATAGATCCTTCGCCTCTGGGGCAGCTTCCTTTTGAACCGAACTGGAAAGGCGCTGTAAAGATAAAGGCTTCGGAACTGGATATCGAAATAAATCCTGACGGCGTTGTTTATGTTTTTCCTGTCATTGGCGG
>JAKJEQ010000132.1 GCA_022705345.1 Planctomycetota bacterium
ACTGCTTTTGCTTGAACTTTATTCTGGGCAAGTACGCTCGTTGGTGTGCTGTTGCCTGTACAGCTTTTACCGTATGCCTGGCAAATCACTGGTACAAAAGCTGCCTGAGCAAGTGAATCGAGAAATTCCTCAATGAGATTGAAAATGATTTTTTCTCTTCGCACTTCGAGCAGACTAATCAGGTGCTTTAAACTTTCAACTGGAAGGGTGCTATATTTAATTCCCAGCTTCTGGCAGGACTGTTCTACCATAACGACCTGGTCCATTACAGCCGCTCTGCTTTGGTATAGAGGGTCATCAGCAGGGCCGAAGGTGTTATGCAGAATCAGTATGTTATCCATTATTAGCTCTTTTATAGGCATTATCAAGAATCGTGCCAATCAGCTTTTTATAGCTCATTCCTTCCTGCGCGGCAATCATAGGCAGGTCTGAATGGCTCGGATGCAGGCCAGGAAGCGGATTGACTTCGAGAAAGCAGGGCTTGCCCTGTTGGTCGCAACGGATATCCACTCGGCCGGCGTCGCGGCACTGCAAAATCTTATAACAATCAAGAGCTAATTTTTCAACTTTCTTCTTCAGTGCTGGTGAATCTGTAACCGGATGATAATTAATCCGTGATTCGCATTCTTCCTTATTAATATATGAATAAATCGCGGGTTCATCCTTGCTGCGCATTTCAATTTCCATTGTTCCGAGCACTGCTGCATCAGAGCCGCTGCCAAGAATAGCTGTAGTAAATTCTCTTCCCGGCAGGTACTCTTCAATCAATACCGGCTGTCGATAGTCGCTTAGCAGTTGTAAACAAATCTTTTTTATTTTTTTTGCGTTTTCGATATACGAATTGCCGTCGATGCCTTTGCCGGTTCCTTCTGCCAGAGGCTTGGCGAAAAGCGGGTAAGTCAATTTGACATTTTTCAAATCTTTTTCATTTTCGATAACCGCAAATTTCGCGGTGGCGAGTTTCGCCTGCGCAACGAGTTTCTTTGCTATTGCTTTGTCCAGAGTTGCTGCACAAACCAGCGGGTCGGAAAATGTATAAGGTATCTGGTGCATTTCAAGTATTGACGGAACAAAGGATTCCCTGCATCTGCCGCCTATACCTTCGGCGATATTGAATACCATATCCCATCGTTTGCCCGAGGTCAGCATTTTGCATAAAGATTTTCCGTTACCGATTCGCTCGACTTTATAGCCGAGAGATTCGATAGTTTTATGGATTGAGTTTATAGTATCTTCAGAATCGAATTCCGCGACATCCTGTTCGGAGAAACCTTCAGCAAGATAATCCTTCCGCAAATCGTAAACAAAACCAATAAGATTATCGGGCATAGATTACAACTCGAACAGATAAGAAGTCTTCTTGTCAGAAGCAGTATTTGCGGTTCGTTTAATCCTGTGATGCCTTGCAGGCGAAACAAAAGATGTTTTGCCGCTGGCAAGTTCCCAGACGCCGGTTTGTTCTGCCGGTTGTATGTTTGGGGGAATTTGCTGTATGCATGGTTCTGGATAATTTACCATCATTCCCTGATAATTTCGCAGTACGGTATGCGAAGGACTCATTGAAACAATATAGTTCGGCAGGACAGGAATTTTGCCGCCGCCGTGAGGCGCATCCACTACAAAAGTCGGAATCGCAATGCCGCTGACTCTGCCGCGAAGATACTCCATTATTTCGATGCCTTTGCGTACGGAAGTGCGGAAATGCTCGACGCCGCGTACGAGATCGCATTGATAAAGATAATAGGGCCTTACACGCATCTGAATCAAACCTTTGCAAAGCTGTTCGATTATTCCGGCATCGTCGTTTACGCCTGCAAGCAGTACGGTCTGGTTGCCCAGAGGAATTCCGGCATCGGCAAGTTTTGCGCAAGCTTCTTTTGCCTGCGGGGTAATTTCATTTGGATGGTTGAAATGCGTGTTAATCCAAAGCGGATGATATTTTCTGAGCATATTAAGCAGATCATCTGTAATTCTCATCGGCAGCACAACGGGAACTCTCGTACCTATTCTTATTACCTGAACGGTAGGAACCGATCGCAATGACTGCAAAACCATTTCAATCGAACCGTCGCTCATTGTTAAAGGGTCTCCGCCTGAGACAATGACATCGCTGACTTCAGGATGAGCGTTAAGGTATTCGGTAACCTGCCTGATTCTTTGTGCGGTTATTGAGCTTTCGCGAGCGCCTGCAATTCTTTTTCGAGTGCAGTGCCGGCAATACATCGAGCACATCGTCGTTGCAATCAGCAAAACCCTGTCGCGGTAGCGATGCACCATCCCTGGTACGGGCATATCCTCGTCTTCGGACAGGGGGTCGTCGCAAAGAAACAGGGGGTCGATAAGCTCCCTCGGCTGGGGAACAGCCATAGCAAACACAGGGTCGCTCGTATCCGGCTTTCGGATTAACGAGGCGTAATAGGGAGTAATCGCCATTGGGAACTTTTCAATGACTTTTTCGATGTTCGGCGGCACCTTTTTGCCGAGAAACTGGGACAGAGCCTGTGCAGACCTCAAGCGATTTGCTATCTGCCATTTCCAATCAGCTGGTTCCGCTGGCGATTTGTTTTCTGGTTTGGTTGAATTACTAAGTGCAGAGGCAGGCGAAGGCCTACCCGGAGGTTCATCATCCTGACTTTCCGCCGAGGTTATCGGCGAATCAGCATCGTTTAACATACATTCTTTCTCTAAAACCAAAGTTGTTAGCCGGGAACATCCGGACAATCCTTTGCCCCGGTTAATCTTATTTCAATACCTTGAATTTTTTGATTGTCAATAAATATTTCATAATTTTTTTTTGATACTCTTGCTTGCTTTTTCACAAATGATTTAAATACCTTAATAACAAATAAACCAGATGGCAATTACATATTTGTAATGCGACCGGGCGAATTAAATTTAACTAATCCATTATATCGGGTGATGGGACCATATGGCTCGGATGCTATGTGGATATGCCGCCTCCCGGGTGCCTTAAATCCATCACTGCTCATTGGTCATTTCCCTTATAAAAAAAGTATCCTTGTGACTGATTCTTTTTAATTTATTTAAAGCTCTAATTACTAAAATTATTTAGAAAGGAAAAATTATGAGCTTTAACCCTCTAAAAGAAAAAGGCATTCCGCTTGAAAAGCAGGTCGAAAGCTGGCAACAGGTATATGCCGAACCATATGATAAGGAAGAAGTGCATCCATATACTCGTACCCGTATAATCCTGATGAACGGTATCGAAGTAGAAGCCGCAATCTTTAAACACCAGTTCGCCCGTCATTGCAGCGACCCGGATATAAATCGGCAGCTCGCCCTGACTCGTGCAGTTGAACAGCAGCAGCAAAAAATAATAAACTGGCTGTCGCCGGCAAATGAATCCGCTTTGGAGGTGACTATCGGCTATGAACAGGTTGCCGTTGATTTAACAGCGTGGCTGGCCAGGACTGAGAAGGACCCAAATGTTAAAGCTGCCTTAGATTTTGCGCTGCTTGAAGATTTTGACCATCTTTACAGGTATGCAAACCTTATGGAAACGGTCGAAAATAAGCAGGCTCAAAAAAATGTGCGTGATCTTACCGAGATTATGCCGGGCAGGCCGACAATGTTGCATCACAGGCATCCATTTGATAATCAGCGAACACCGGTCGATTATCAAACAGCCGACATCTTAACGAAATTACACATTTTGACTATAGTTTCGGGTGAACAGCAGACAATGAACTACTATATGAACGTTGGCAACCGAGCAGCCACAATGACAGGCAGGGCACTTTACCAGGAAATTGGGCAAGTGGAAGAGGAACACGTTTCACATTATGAATCTCTTGCAGACCCGACATCTACCTGGTTCGAGCGTCTCTTGCTTCACGAATATAACGAGTGTTATCTTTATTATTCCAATCTCGAATCCGAAGTCGATCCCCGTATAAAAAAGATCTGGCAACATTGTCTGGAACAGGAAATCGCTCACTTGCATCAGGCTGTCGAACTTCTAAAGCAATATGATGGGATGGATGCCGCCGAAATGCTGCCGGACAATTTTCCGGAACTGACGATTTTCCAATCTAATGTCGATTATGTCAGAGACATTTTGAAAAATCAAATCGATCTCACTTGTGACGGTGTCGATTATGTCAATATGAATGACTTGCCTTCAGACCACAGATTCCACAGACATCAGGAATTAGTCAATAGCGGGCTTATTCCAAGTCAGGAAGTAATCCAGGAACAAATAGCGAAGAATGGAATTGATTATCGCCTTGAAGTGGCAGGCGAACACCCAATTGAGAGATTTAGGCAAAGACAGGAAGTTTTGGTTTAAAAGCAGAATGCCCGGACAGGAGAATCGCGTTTTGTATTCTCCTGTCCCGCGGCGATAATATACAAAATTTAATTTGCCCTCCATAAAGTACTACGATAAAATCCCTTTAGATACAAAGGATTATGTTACTGTATACCGGAATGGTTTTCATCCCGGCAAACCTAAAGTTTTTTAGTGGAGCTATATGATTACTTTTTTTTCAGCGGTTACATTGCTTTTAGCCGGTTATTTCATTTATGGTAAATTTGCAGAGAAGGTATTCGGCATTTTGCCCGACAAGCCGACTCCGGCAATCGCAAATTCCGACGGAGTTGACTTTGTACCGATGAGCTGGCCGAAAATATTTTTGATCCAACTGCTGAACATCGCAGGCCTGGGCCCGATTTTCGGGGCACTTGCCGGTGCGTTATGGGGGCCGGTAGTGTTTCTGTGGATTGTTTTGGGATGTATTTTTGCAGGTGCGGTGCACGACTTTATTTCAGGAATGATGTCTCTGCGGCACAATGGTGAAAGTATTTCAGAAATTATAGGCATTTATTTAGGTAAGCATATCAAAAGAGTAATGCTTGTTTTTATCGTATTTCTGCTAATTCTGGTTGGCGCTGTTTTTATCAGCGGGCCTGCCAAATTGCTTGCGGCGTTAACTCCTGAGTCTCTGGACGCACATTTCTGGGCTATTTGCATCGTCGTTTATTATTTCATAGCGACAATTTTCCCGATTGACAAAATAATAGGCCGAATCTATCCCATATTTGGAGTTTGCCTGGTGATTATGGCCGCCGGTATTGCGAGCTTTCTTTCGAGAATATGCATCCTGACCAGTTACCAATCTGGCCTTTAATGTTTATTACAGTGGCGTGCGGAGCAATCAGCGGCTTTCATGCGACTCAATCTCCTATGATGGCCAGATGTCTCAAAAATGAGAAATATGGAAGAAGAGCGTTTTACGGGGCAATGATTGCCGAAGGGCTGATAGCCCTGATCTGGGCGGCGGCGGGTATGGCGTTTTTTGGCTCTACCGCCGAGTTAGGAAAAGAACTTGCGGCAACTACCGCGGGCGGCGCTGTCCATAAAATTTCAATAAGCCTGCTTGGGGATTTTGGAGGTGTATTGGCAATGCTCGGCGTAATAGCTTGCCCCATAACAACAGGCGATACCGCATTTCGCAGCGCACGGCTTACCATTGCAGATGCTTTTAAATTAAATCAGCGAAAGATCGCTAAGAGGCTTCTTATAGCCGCTCCTTTGTTTGTTGCGGGATTTGGTCTTACGTTTATTAAGTTTGATATTATCTGGCGATATTTTGCTTGGGCAAACCAGACATTGGCTATGGTGATTTTATGGGTGACAGCGGTTTATCTCAAAAAGAACGGCCGCTTTTATTGGATCACGGCTATACCCGCAACTTTTATGACGATGGTAAGCTGCACATATATATTAGTCGCT